>CALWKU010000053.1 GCA_944381345.1 uncultured Christensenellaceae bacterium | reverse complement strand
GGTCGTGTTGAGGATCTTGTTGGGGGTGACGTTGCCCTCTTTGTCGACCGCGGCGATCATGTTGGTGTGCTGCGCCAAATGCTTGATCGACTCGGTCGAGATCGCGCGCGCAAGCGAGATGTCGACTATGTCCTCCTCGACGACGATGAACTTGCGCGGATTGCGGACGATGTTGTCCAAATTGACGATGCAGGACTCGATCATCTCGATCCAATCCAGCTCAAAATGCTTTTTGCGGTCCTTGCGATTGAGTTTGAACTCGGGGCGCGACGCGCGCAGACGACGGCGGAATGCGGCATAAAAGTCCTCTGAACGCAGCATTGCGTTCACCTTGTCCGCATATTTTTCAAACTTCTCTCTGTCGTCCATTTTCCCTTATCCCGCCGATGTTTTACTCTTGCGGCGGCTCCTTTTTGCCGTCCGTGTTTTGCTCCGTCTCGGGCAGCTCGTGCGCGGCTTGCGCGTCTGCGTTTTGCGAAGCGAGATATTCCTCGATCGCGCGGCGTTTGATCTCCTCTTCGTCGAGAGCGGCGTTGCTTTGCGCCGCAGCCAAAGCCGCCTGCGCTTGCTCTTGCTGCTTTTTGAGCTTAGCCTCGACGACCATGCGGATGACCAAATAGGCGTTGTAGACAAGCAGCAGGATCAGCGGCAGCATGACCACGAGGAAGAAGTGAGTCGGCTCTTGCAGCCACAAAAGCGCGTCGCCGATGCCGGCGATCTTGGACGAATAGATGCCCTTGATATCGCCGACATACTTGGTTTCCAAGTTCGTGCCTTCGGCATATTTGTCGCCCTTGACCGTAAAGATCCGCCCGTTGCCTTCGCCCTCGATCGCAACAATGCGGTGAGTGATGAACCCGCGTGATCCGTTGACGTTGCCGACATAGGTCACTATGTCTCCCACTTCGAGCGCGGCAATGGACTCGTCGGTCGCCTTTTTGACGATGATCAAGTCGCCGGGATTGAAACTGTCGGGGTTGTCGCCCTCCATACTGTTGGTCAAGACGGGCATCAACCTCACCGACGCGTCGCCGAAATCGGTCGTTGTCTCGTAGCCTGTCGACAGCAAGATCGAGATCGAAAACGCGATCGCCGCGATGACGATGATCAGTTCCAACGCGATGACGACCGCGTTGATGATCTTTTTTTGTTTTTCGGAAAGAATGCTCTTTTTCTTTGCCTTTTCCATGATGTATATGTTCCTCCCTACAGGGAATTGTCTTGCAGTGTCAGAACAGCTTCTTCAACCTTTGAAGATACTCTTTGCTCTCGCCCATGTTCTCTTCGCCGAAAAGCTCGGACAGATAATCGCAAAGTCCGTCTATCTCGTCGCGGATAAAGCCGAGGTTGAGCGACTCGAACTTGCGCAGGATCTTGTTGCAAAGCACGTAGTCGATGCCGTCGATCTCGGTGCCGCCGCACGCGACGTAAGACGGAACGAACTCCTTGAGCTGCTTGACGATACGGTTACCGAACGCCAAACGGAAGTGTTCGATGACGTAATCGTCGAGAGTGTTGATCTTGTCGATGACCTCTTGCGAGACCTTGTACTTTTCCTGCGCCTCTTTGAACATCGCCTCGACGTGCTTGAACGAAACATAGAGTTTGTCCGTGTCGGGCGCGTCGAACGGGACGCCCTTTGTGTTGATGTTGATCGGGATCGCACGGTCGTAGACCTTGTCCGAGATCGCAAACGTCGAGTCGTCGTTGTTCGCCGTGCCGATAAACCACATATTCTGCGGCAGCGTAAACCTGCCCTTGACAACGTGCTTGGGGTCGTTGGGCCAACCGCTCGGCACGAGGTCGACGATCCAGTTGTCGCGGGACGGCATTTCCAAAATGGACAGCATTTCCGCAAAGTAATACTCAACGCGCGCGATGTTCATTTCGTCCAAAACGGTGATGTAGATGTTCTCGTTCCATGTTGCCTCGTACATCTTTTTGAGAACTTCGGTCTCGTTGAAACGCTTGGTAAATTCGTTGAAGTAGCCGAACAGCTCGGTACGGTCGCGCCACGACGGCTGAACGGACGCAATCGTCGCCGGATTGTCGAGGAATTGTCCCGTCGCGTACGCAAGCGACGTCTTACCTGTACCGGATATACCTTGCAGGATCAGGAGCCTCGTCGTCGACATACCCGCCCAGAAAAGCCGGATGATGCGCGGCTCGTAATAGAGCCTCAGGCGGCTCGCCGCAAAGTTGCGGAAACGATCGCAGATCTGCTCCAACGTGATGTCGTTGTCGTAGACGGGCGGAGTGTAGTTTTCGTAAATCTGATCGACTTCGGTCAATTTGAAGAAGCGGCTCTCGCCCGTTTGTTTCTTTTCCTCGCCCTCGGCTGCCTCGCCGCCCTCTTCGCCCTCATCGAGCGCGGCGAGCGCCTCCTCGTCGCCGACCGCATGCACTTTCATAGAGAGGATGCGATCCTTCTCGCGCGTCAATTTGACGATCTGCTTTTTGAGATTGTGGATCTCGTCCAAAAGGTCTTGATTGATGACCGGCTTGCGGAATCGACGGATCAGTCTCAAAAGCCCCCATACTATCAGCCATACCAGCGCCGCCAAGATTGCGACCACCACGATCGCAAGCAGGATCGCCACGACCCAGCCTCCCGCGTTCCACTCGCCCGAGTAGACCCAAAAGACGTCGTAGTATTCCGGGAAATTGAACATTTGGAAGATGCCGCCGAATATCCCCACGAATATCCCGCTGACTCCTTCCCACAGCACTCCCAGAAATGCTTTGATGAATTCAAGCATGTTTCCCATAATTCCCTCTCTCTTATGCTATATCCGCATCTTCGTCCGTCACCTCGAACATGAACTCGAAGTTGACGTACGCGCTTTGTATCGAATCGACACAGTCGCTGTCCGAGCCCTCGACCCAGACAAGCACGGTAAACTTTTTGACTTCGCCCGACGCAAGCGGCAGGTCGGTGTGTTTGAACACCACGCACTCGTCCTCGTCGTCTTCGTTGACAAACCCGGCAAAGGGCGTCGTCTCGTTGGTGTCCAGCAGCTCGTCCAATTGACGTCCCGCCCGCAAAGGCAAGGGCAGCTGGGTCTCCTTTTGGTCGGTGTCGTATGAAATGTACTCCGCGTTGCCCTCAAAGTCGGGCATCGCATAGCAAGTCGCCTTGTACGCCGCCTCTTCGGGTATGTCGCCTTCCGCCGCGCCGCCCTCTTCGGGCGTCGCCTCGACGTCCTCGCCCGGCTCCGCCTCCTCGACGACTATTATGCGCAGCGCGTTCTCGACGTCGCGCGAAAGTTGGTTGAGTACGATCGACGAAGTGTAGTAAATGTCCGTATCGCCCATATTGCGCAAATAAAAGCTGTACGCGATCACGTTCTCTTCGTGGTGGTTGCCCTCCCTGCCGAGTATGCTGTCCGTCTGCTCTATCCAATCGTAGGTGGTGTTGGTCATCTGCTCCGGACCTTTCATGCGGATCACCGAGGTCGGAGAATAGAAGTCCTCGGTCTCGGAAAGCGAAATTATGCCGATATTGCGGCGGTTGATGTAGATGCGAAGGCTGTTGGCGTCAATGAACGAGATCGTCCCCCACACCGTCCCCGTCAGGAACAGCGCGGCGATCAAAAAGATGACGAGAGCGCTCGTAAACGTACGGCGCTTGGACGCCGCTCGAATGGATTTGTTCTTGATGATCTCGTCACCGTTGCGAGTTTTTCTGCTCAATCCCTCTTACCTCGCCCGCGCATGAGGCGCGGAACTGCGCGCGCAAGTGCGCGCACATATATACGCGTATATTTTTATTATAATATACTAAGTTGCCGCTGTCAATATGAAAATGAAAAAACTTCCGTGTATTTTGCCGCCGCGATCCACCGCGCTTTGAGCGCAGTAAAGACTGCGGCGCGAAAAACTCGCGCCGCGTTGCGTTTTTAGCGACCTGTTTCGATTAAATGACCCCGATCGGAATCGCGCAATCCGACCGCGACAGCGGCAGCACCGTATCGCAAAGACAGATTATCCCCCCTCGCCCTCGCTCGATCCCCGCCTTCTCGAGCAATCCGAAACGCTTGACGTCACGCATATTGGGACTTGCCGCCAATTTTACCTCGAGCGGATGCACCTTGCCGTCCCACTCCAACAATATATCGATTTCGTTTTTCGCCTCGTCTCGATAATATCTCAAATCATACGGCATACCAGAATAGTCGAGCGTCTTTGTTAATTCGCTGACAACATATGTCTCGAAAAATCTTCCGGCGGCATTGCCCAGCGACAATATTTCGGGCGTGAGCCATCCGGTCAAATAGGCGCAAAGTCCCGTGTCGAAAAAATACAATTTCGGCATCTTTACCAAAGATTTGTGCACATTGCCCGAATAGGTGTGCAGCAACCGAACAATGTTCATCCTCTCCAACAATGCGACCCATGTCTTTGCGGTAGGCTGACTGATCTCGGCGATCGACGCCAGTGTCGAATAGTTGAGCTGACATCCTGTGTGCGCGGCACAAGCGACGAGGAATTTGCGAAACTTGGCTTCATCTTCCACTCCGCCGGAATTGCGCGCGTCTCTCAACAAATATGTGTCCACATACGATGAAACAAACTTGCGCGCCGTCTCCTCTTTGACATCTTTGATTGCGGGCAGTCCTCCTCTGTGTATGCGCTTGAACAGGTCGACCAACGTGATACGCGGCGCCTGTTTTTCGCGCGCGACAAGCGTATCCATCTCAAAGTCGAGAGGCGCGTCAAAGCTCGTCCCGTCTATTTCCGCTTGAGACAACGGATACAACCTCAAAATTCCGATCCTGCCGGCAAGCGATTCGGATATGCCCTTCATCATCGAAAATT
>CALWKU010000052.1 GCA_944381345.1 uncultured Christensenellaceae bacterium | reverse complement strand
AGTCGAAAATCCCATAACGATGAAGCCGGGAAGAATTTTCTTCTCGACATTTTGCCGCTCTGAAATTCGCATTGTGTTAATGCAAAATTTAACAGATGTTTGACAAACCAACAACCCCTATCGGTGCCCGATTCTCCTTAGCGGAGCGCAGGGCGAGGCATGGGGCTTGACACAAAAAGCGACAGGAGGAACTTGTTCCTTTCCTGTCGCTTTTGTGGCATGCTTTGAGCCGAAGCCCGAAGCGTTGGCGCGGAGAGAGGGATTTGAACCCTCGGTACGGTTCCCCGTACACACGATTTCCAATCGTGCGCCTTAGGCCAGCTCAGCCATCTCCGCAAGCGCACCTTGGCGGTGCATTAGCAATATTATCACATTCGTCGGTTTTTGGCAACCGATTTTGCGATGTTTGTCAGCCGAGAACATCCTTTTTGAGCGCCTCGGTGAAAGCGGCGTTGCGCGCTTTTGCCTCTTCACGCGATGCGGCGTTGACGGAGACGTACAGCTTGAGCTTGGGCTCGGTGCCGCTGGGGCGGATGCAGACCCACTCGTCGTCTCCGAGGTCGTACTTGATGACGTTGGTCTTAGGCTGTCCCGACGGAGCGGTCGTGCCGTTGGCAAACGTGGTCACGCCGGAAAGGAAGTCTGTCTTGGAGAGTGGTATTTTGCCGCACAGCTCCGCGATCGTACCCTTGCGCGCCTTGTCCATGATCGCGCTCATCTCGCTCATTCCGTCAAGCCCTTTGAACGCAAACGAAGTGCTGCTTTCGGCGAAGTAACCGAACTTGTCGAAAATCGCCGTCAGCACGTCGAACAATCTCAGCCCCTTGAACTGATAATAGCATACCATTTCGGCAAACAGCATCGCCGCGACGACTGCGTCCTTATCACGGGCGTGGGTGCCGGACAGATAACCGTAGCTTTCTTCATACCCGAACATAAAGGTATATTCGCCGCTTTTCTCCCACTCTTTGATCTTTTCGCCAATGAACTTGAACCCTGTCAGCACGTCGAAAGAAGCGACTCCGTAGGCTCTTGCGATCTTGTCCGCAAGGCGTGTGGTGACTATGGTTTTGACGACCGCGCCGTTTGAGGGCAGATCTCCCCTCTCGGCGTGTCTTTTGAGGATATAATCCATCAGCAACGCGCCCGTCTGATTGCCGGTGAGAAGCACAAACCTGCCCTCGTCGTCCCTGATCGCCACGCCCATGCGGTCGCAATCGGGATCGGTGCCGATGACCGCGTCGGCATCGACCTTGTCCGCCAGCGCAATGCCCAATTTGAGCGCGTCGGGCTGTTCGGGATTGGGCATGCCCACGGTGGGGAAGTTGCCGTCCGGCAAACGCTGTTCCTCCACCACGTCGACACGGATGCCCATCCTCGCCAACATCGTGGTCACCGGGATATATCCGCTGCCGTGCAGAGGACTGTACACGAGTTTCATGCCCGCGCCCTCCGCCGCTACCGCCTCGGGCGAAAGCGACAGCTTGGCGATCGTCGCATAATATTTTTCGTCGACGTCCTTGCCTATCACCGTGATGTGTTCGGAGATCTTGACTCCGTTCTTGCCCATGACGTCATCTCGAGACTTCACGCAGGTACTCTCCTGCGGAATACCGAAATAGTCCTGTTTGTCTATATATGCGACGACCTCGGCGGTCGCTTCGGGCGACATCTGCGCGCCGTCCTCGCCGTAGACTTTATAACCGTTGTATTCCTTGGGGTTGTGACTGGCGGTGATCATCACTCCCGCGATCGCGCCCAGCTCGCGCACCGCGAAACTGCACATCGGGACGGGACGGACGTTCTCGAATATAAACACCTTGACCCCCTGCGCTCCCAGCACCCTCGCCGTAGTCATGGCAAACTCATAGGAGAAATTGCGCGTGTCATAGGAGACGACCACGCCCCTGTCCTCCGCTTTGCACGCGTTGACATAGTCGGCAAGCCCCTTGGTCGCCCTCGCTACGGTGTAGACGTTCATGTTGGCGATACCGTAAGCCATCGTACCGCGCATACCCGCCGTGCCGAACGCGAGCGGCAGCGTAAAGCGCTCCTTGATCTCCTTGTCGTTGTCTTTGATCGAGAGCAGCTCGTTTTTTCCGTCATCATCGCAATTGTCGAGCCATTTGCGGTAATTGTCGAGATATTTCATTGTGACACCTCCGTCGCGCAAGATTCATTCAATGTCATTATAATACATAGTTGCACGCCCGCGCAAGTGTTGACGACACAAAAATACCGCCTGTCGGCGGATCTGTATGCGCGACTTCTTTCACGTTTTTAAAATTTTTCGAGCCTGTGTGCGTTATCAATCGATATCTTCGGCAACAAGCACCTTGGCAGGTACTGCGGGATATATGTCTCGTCTCAACACTTTCCGCTCTTTGAGCAGCTCTCCTTCGTAGGTCAGCCTGACCAATCGGGATCTGTATCCGTTGCGCGCGGCTCTCTCTATTCTGAAGTCCTCGCCGCCGAGAGACGGCACAAACTCTATCGTCTCGCCGACGGGCGCGAAAGTTTCTTCTATCTCGGATAAAAACTCGTATCTCTCCCTTCGCGGCGTCCCGTAAATGCGAAATGTCAGCCTCCCGGCGTCCGCCTCGGCGTCTATGTAGACGGCCCCCTCTCCGTCGTTGACAAGCACCAGATCTATGTAATCCGACACCGTCGCGTCCCGCGACAGCTCGCAATACGACGACGGCAGAGAATGCGCCCTGACGCTCTCTGCGGACAGTCCCGCCCCTATCCACGCGTTGTACAGGGTCGTAGACACCTGACAGACTCCGCCGCCCGTACCCACGACATATTCGCCGTTTTCGATGACCTTTGCGCTGCGGTAGCCGCGCTGTTCGGTACGCGGACCTACGACCGCGTTGAAAGACATTTTTTCGCCCTCTCCGACTTTGAGCCAGCAAAAATTGCCGGCAGCCAGCGCGATGTTATAACTTCTGCCGCCCGCGCCGAGATCGAACACGGTGGAGAACGTCGAAACAAGTTTTGCTGCTTGCGGCGTCTGCGCCTTTGCCTCAAACGGAGCGACCGCCTCGTCTGCGTTCCCTTTTTCGAGTATCGGCAGCGGCTTGACGCTCTCTCTCCACGGGACGGGCTTTTGCGGCGCGCTCTCCGCCGCGACGGACGGCGAGAAGGCAAGCACGATAAACGAAACGCACGCGATAACGACCGCGAAAGTCAACTTTCTCATACGGTTATTATGCGTGCGTAAGCGGTTTTTACGCGTTATTTGAGATCTATGCCGAGCGCGCTCGCCGTTGCTTCGGACAACGTATACTCCGCGCAGCCGATGTCGCCCGCCTTGCCCGCGCCATGATAGTCGCTGCCGCCGGTTGCGATGAGGCGGTTGCGGCGGGCGATATCGTTCAATATCGCAATGTCCTGTTGCGTGTGCGACGGATAATAGGTCTCGATCCCTCCCAGCCCCGCGCCGACAAGCCCTTGTACGAGGTCGTTCAGTCTGCCCTTTTGTTTGATCAGCATGGGGTGCGCAAGCGCCGGGATACCTCCCGCGGCGCGTATGAGTCTTACCCCTTCGACAGGGGTGATCCTGCGCGAGGGCACGTATGCGCTGCCTTTCTCTCCGAGATAGCGGTCGAATGCGTCGTTGACGCTCGACGCATATCCCGCTTCTATCAGCAAACGAGCGACGTGCGGTCTGCCTATGCTGCCCTCTATCCCGTCGAGCGGCGATGCGTCGAGCGTTATGCCCGCCGCCGCCAGCTTGTCCAGTATCTTTCCTATTCTTTCCTTGCGCTGCGTGCGCATGAGTTCCAGCCTCTCGGTAAGAACGCCGCTGCGCACGTCGACGCCGTAACCCAAAATATGCACTTCTGTAATCGAATAGGCGCTCAGCTCCAATCCGGGCACGACCCGTACGCCGCATTTTTGCCCGGCGGCAATAGCGCGTTCGACGCCGTCGACATTGTCGTGATCGGTCAGCGCGATCGCGCCTATGCCGTATTCTTTCGCCTTGACGACGATCGCCTCGGGAGAATCCGACCCGTCCGAACAATTGCTGTGGATGTGCAGATCAGCTTTCATCCGCGCCCTCCTCCGGTGCGTCTATCGCCGCCGCCGCGTCGTCCTCGGGCGATGCGATCGCGTACTTACCGAGCGTAGTTTGTATCTTGTCGTTGCGGCTGAGCGCGTCGCCGAGTCCTTTCGTGACCTTTTCGCTGTTCTCTTTTGCCTTTTCAATAAGGTCGTTGAGTTTGCCGAAATCCTTGCGGAACTTATCAAACGCCTTGCGGATCTCCACGCTATTCTTTTGCAATTGCAGCGAGCGGAATCCCATCTGCAGGCTGTTGAGCAGCGCCGCCATCACCGACGGACCGCCGACCACAACCTGCCACTCCTGCCTCAGCTTCGTACTCAGCCCGGGCATGGACATTGCCTCGGCGTAAAGCCCCTCGGAGGGCAGATACATCACCGCGAAGTCTGTCGTCTTGGGCGGCGAAACATACTTGTTTCTGATGCTCTTTGCCTGCGTCTTTAAGTCGTTTTCAAGCGCCTTGCGCGCTGCGCTCATCGCGTCGACGTCGCCGGCATTTTGAGCGTCGAGCAGTCTCTCGTAGTTCTCGATCGGAAATTTGCTGTCTATCGGCAGATAGACTTCGCCGCCGTCTCGTCCCGGCATCTTGATCGCAAAGTCGACGCGGTTTTGCCTGCCTATCGCAAACTGCTCCTCGTATTGCGACTTGTCCAAGACCTCCTCGAGCAACGCGGCGAGCGCCGTCTCGCCCCATCCTCCGCGCGTCTTGACGTTGTGAAAAACCTTGTTGATGTCCTTTACGTTTTCGCCGAGTACCTGCATTTGCCGCAAGTTGTCGTTGACGGCGTCCAACTCCTTTTTGACGATGTCGAACGACGCCGTCAATCTCTGTTCGAGCGTCTTTGACAGCTTTTCGTCTACGGTCTCACGCATCTTTTCAAGCTGCTTGTTGTTGTCATCTCTCAGCTTGCCGAGATTGTCGGCAAGCTCCCTTTTGATGTCGTCGAGATTTTGGCGCAGCTCCTGTCTCGTGTCCGCATATTGCAGACGGATATCTCCCTTCATCTTTTCCAATGATGCCGTTGTCTCCTCTTTGAGTTCTTTGAGGCTTTTTTCGACGCCCGTGTTGATCTTCTCAGCATTTTGCTCCTGTGTAACGCGAAATTCCTTCATTTCGCGCGCCGTGCTTTCGATCAGCTTATCCATGGATTCGCCGCTTCCTTTAAGATAGTTGTTGACCGTCGAAGCGATCGAAAGATTGTTGCTGTTGATCACGCCCATCGTCACGTCTTTTGCGTTGTTTACGGTGCGCTGGATATCCGCCGCGCGCCTGTCCGCGCTCTCCTCAAGCATCTTGCGTACATCGTTGAGCAGATCGGCGTCAGCGCCGCCTCCTCTCCTCTTGACGCAGACCGCGATCAAAGCCGCCAGCGACAAGACCGCCGCCGTTGCCGCAAATATGATGACGACTATCTCGAATGTTGTCATATCTTCCTCCCATGCCGTCTGTCCGGCTCGGATAATTTCCTCTTCTTGTTTTTCGCCCTCTCGAGCAGCGCTTCTCTGTCGTTGGGGCACTCCTCTTTGAGACACGTCTCAAACAGCGCGTTAAGCTCGTCGGCGACCTCTTTTCCCTCAAAGCCGAGCGCGGCCAGATCGCCGCCGCCTATCGCAAGTTGGTTCGCGCGCGTCGGGATGCGCCTCTCTTTCATATACGCAAGCTGCGCTTCTATTCGCTCCGCGCGCGGGCTGTTCGCAAATATGCCCGTGGCAACGCTGTCCGCTCTCATCAGCGCGCAAACGTCGTCGATGACGTCTATGTTGCGGACGATGAATCTGCGCAATTTGATCGTCCTCGCGTCGGCGTTGATATCATACATATGCTCGGCGATCAAACGACATATGCGCTCGACATCGCGCTTGGGGTAACCCAGCGCGGTCAGCTCCTTTCGCGCGCTCTCCGCGCCAAGCGCGGCGTGGTCGTACATATTGCCGTCCCGCGAGACGGCTTCCGCCTTGCCTTCGTCGTGCAACAGCGCGGCGAGTTTTATACATTGCGGCGCTGCGGCTGCGCACTCGAACGAGTGTCTCAGCACGTCGAATTTGTGTCTGTCGGGCGGCTGTTCCACGCCGCCGCACGCGGCGAGCGCGGGGAACAGCTTGCCTATCAATCCTATGTCGTACGCAACTTGCAGTCCGTGGACGAGATGTTCTCCCTTCATCAAACCGTCCCACTCGTGCCGCTTGCGCGCGGGCGACAGCGCGTCGACGTCGTCGATGTGCCTGCGGCAAGCCGCGGCGGTCGCCTCCTCCGGATCGAAACCGAGCGCGGACGCAAACCTTGCAAGCCGCAATATGCGAACGGGATCCTCCGCAATCACCGTTTCGGGGTCTCTCGTCGTGCGCAAGACCTTTTTCTCTATATCCTCCATTCCTCCGAGAGGATCGATCGTCATTCCTTCGACAACGTCGTAATACACGGCGTTGCAGCGAAAGTCGCGGCGCGGAGCGTCCTCCTCGGGCGAACTCACATAGCGAAACCCCGTCGGCGCATGACTGCCCGTACCGAGCGCATACTCGTCGCGGCGGAATGAGGTATATTCGCACTTCAACCGCCCCGAAACCACCGTCGCGGACGCCACTCCTCCGTGCGGCAACGACACCTCTATCCCCTTGCCCTCGACCGCCTTTGCCAGCTCCTCGGGCGCAAGATCGGAACATATGTCAAAGTCGGGCGAGGGCGCGAGCCGTCCCAAAACCGCGTCCCTTACCGCCCCTCCGACCGCGTACAGCCTGTGCGGTGCGATCGCCTCGGCGATCGGCATCAAAACGTCAAAAACGCCGAAACCGCTCACTTGGCGTCCCCGATCACTCTGAGATCGGGAAGGTTGCGGTACAGTCCCGCGCAGTCGAGTCCGTATCCGACGATGAATAGATCGGGCACTTCGAAACATACATAGTCGGGCTTGAAATCGACGGCGCGCCGCGACTGCTTGTCGGCAAACGCGCATACCGCAAGCGACGCGGGTCCGCGCTCCGCAAGCGCTTCCGTCAGAGCTTTCATCGTCCTGCCGCTGTCGACAATGTCCTCTACAAGCAGCACGTGTCTGCCTTTGATGCCGACGTCGATGTCCTTGGTGACGCGCACCTCTCCGCTCGACGTCGTGGCGTCGCCGTAGCTAGACGCCGCAACGGTCGCAACCTCGAGAGGGATGTCCATCCCGCGGATCAGGTCTGCGAAAAACACCGCCGCTCCGTTGAGCACGCAGACGACGAGAGGCTTTTTTCCACGATACTTTTCGGCGAGCATCGCCGCCGTCTCTTTGACCTTTGCCGCGATCTCCTCACGGCTTATCAGCACCCTTTCGGGCGTTGCGTACATCATCATTTTTCCTCCTTTATGTACACGACGCGCGAACTCCCGTCCACCCTGACCGAGTCGGATATCTCCACCCCGACCACGGCGAGCACGCGGCTGCCGTCGGCAAGTACTACCAATTTGTCCCGTCTGCCCGACGGTATCTTTTTGTCGGTGAGCCAATCGCCCAGCGACTTCGTGCCCCCTCCGAACTTGGTAAACACGTCCCCGTCGCGGCGCGTGCGGAACACGCTCCCCGACGGGATCTTGTCCTCGTCCAACCTCAACCCGCCGCCGCCGTCCGACACCTTAAACGTCGTTCCCGCAAGACAAAATTTGCCTTTGCCAAAAGGTATTTCCGTCATGTCCTTGACGCTGCAATCACGATACACGACAATGCTTTCCCTTCTTTTTTCCGCAACAAAAAAGTGAGGAAGGCAGACACGGGCGCCTGTTTTTTTGTTTTTAAGAGCAATGATGTCGGCAATATGCACTCTCTCCGAATCCACTCTCGCGCCCGCCGCGCCCAAAAGCTTGAACACGCTTGCGGCTGCAATCGCCGGAGGCGCGTCAAGTGCGGCGAGGGGCATCGCGGCTTCTCCTCTTTCCTCCGTGATGACGGCGGCGCCGTCCTCTATCAGCTTCGCCGCGTCGCGCGCCGCCGCAGACAGCCTCGCGATATTTTTCTCGATCGTAGGGTACAGCTTGCGTATCGCGGGCAGTACGACGTGACGCAGATAGTTGCGCGAATAGGCCGTGTCGGCGTTGGAAGAATCGACGCGCCACTCCAATCTCCTTTTTTCGTCGTATGCCGCGATCGTCTCCGCCGGCGTGGTTAGCATGGGACGAAATACGACGCCGTCGTCCTCTCTCATCCCGCAAAGCCCGTCTATGCCGCTGCCTCTGAACACGTGCATCAGCACGCTCTCGGTCTGATCGGACAGGTGGTGTGCGGTCAGCACGCGCTCTGCGACGCCGTCCTCGACGATCTGCTCGAACACGCGCCTGCGTATCAGCCGCGCGCCCTGCTCCGTGCCGTAACCGTGCCGCAGACAAAACTCGGGCACGTCGACCTCGCGCAAAACGAGTTCGAGCCCCGCGTCGGCAGCAAGCCTGCGCACGAATTCTCTGTCTCCGTCGCTTTCGCTGCCGCGCAATTTGTGATCGACATGAACGACTACGACCGCGCCCGCGTATCCGCCCGATCGTGCAAGCCAATCGAGCAGCGCGACGCTGTCTCTGCCTCCGCTGACCGCGACGGCTATGCGCTTGAACTCGGCAAGTCTTGCCGCGACGTCGTCCGAGATGAGTTTGACCATAGATCCATTATATACCAAACGCGCGCGCCGCGCAAGGCTATATCGGGACATCGCGCGTCAAACCGTTGGCTTGCCCGGTCTTTTCCGTATTTGCCCGGCGGCGTTTTCGTCTTGACAACCTTTCCCCTTCGGTTTATAACGTGCGATATAGGAGGTTTATCAATATGTCTGCTATCCGCAAAATCATAATGAGCCGCGAAGAGCGGGAGCAGACTGAAAACCGAGCGCGCCGGAACGGCTTCAAAACGACAACATAATCTCGCAAGAAGAATTAGCAGGAAACAAAAGAGTTTTAAGTTTTCGGGGAGGCGTGACCGCCTCCCCGGTTTTCTTTCATTCTACGTATCTGTTCAACGCATTGGCTATGCCCGCCGCGACCGAATCGGGGTGGTCGGGAGTCTTATCGCACGCGAGGCGGAACACCATCACTCCTCCGACGCCCGACAGCAGCGCGTACGCGGTCTTGTCGCCCGCAAGCGCCGGCGCGCAGAACGCGAAGTCTTGCAGCTGCCCGTCGCATACGACGTTGTATTGCAGACTGTTCCAATAGTCCTCGCGGGGGACGTCGCGCCAATTCGCCCAAAACAGTCCGCCGTCGACGGGTCTGCCGTATGCGGCGATGCCGATGTTGATCTGTTTGAGGTCGACACCCTTTTCCACAAAGCCGAGCAGTCCCGCCTGCGCCTGGTCGAGCGACGACTGATAGCCGTCCTCGTCCATACCGTCATACGCCATATATTGGATCTGATCGAAGCGCGCGAGCGTTTCTTTGCTCATCCCGAGCGCGCCCGAGGACAACGCCGCGGACAGGATCGCGTCCTCTTTGACCGTCTTCATTCGGTCGTCGAGATAGGAGATGAATTGATCGTAACACTTCCAATCGGCTTTGGTTTGGGGATATTCCCAGTCCACGTCAAGCCCGTCGAGATCGTACCTCTTCATAAAATCGACCATCTGGTCGGCGACCTCTTTCCAATGCTCCGCCATAAAGACGTTGACGCCGGTGTGTCCCGCTCCGCCCGCGCCGTCGGCGAGCGCGGTGCATATGATCTTGACGTCGTGCGCCTTGTCGCTGCGGCGGGCGATGAGTTGTTTGAGCGAGTGTAATTCGCGCGCAAACCCTTCTTCGCCGTCCTCGAAGTTGAACACCATTTCGCCCTCGCTCCAATTGACCGCTCCGAAGATGAGTACGGTGTTGTAGACGTCGTAGTAGCGCGCGTAGGTATCGATCTCCTCATCGCTGCGCCGCATGATCTCGGACGGCACGTCGCCGTCGAGACGCTGATAGACGGTGACGTTGAAGTCGTCCGCCGCGCGCTTTGGCTCGTTGTAAAGTTCAATGCTCTCTATCTTCGCTCTCTTGCCGCGGAACTTGTCTATCGACAACCTTATCGCGTCCGCGGTCACCGCGTCAAAACTGAGCAGTCTCAGCGCCTGTATCTTCTCGCTTTGATAGATCACTTTCCACTGCCCGTCCACGCGCGCGGACAAGCGGAAATACTGCACCTCGTTGCCGTCCTCGCGGATCAGCGCGGTGTTGAACGTCTTGGTTCCGCCGAGGTATATCTCGACATAACTGTTGAGAGCCTCGCTTCCGTCCGGGCGGGACGGCGTCCAACACTTGCCGTCCTTGGAAAGCACGTTGGCTGCGTCCGCCTTTTCGCGTCCGACGAGCGTCTCCGCCGTGACGGACGCGCCTTCGCCCAAGATGTTGGCGGAAGAAAACTGCGGCTGCACATAATCGTCCGCATCGGGCGCGCAGCCGACGAACAGCGTGCATCCGAGGGTCAGACAGACCGTTGCCGCACAGAGGCGGCAAACCACTTTTCTTTTCATGTTGCCTCCTTTCTTTCCACCTCATCTATCATACCATACCTTCGTCTCCTTTTCAAGCCCTTTTTTCGCAAAGCGCTTCTTTTGAGCAAAAACGGGGCGCATCCGCTTGCGGCGGCTGCGCCCGTACTTTTTTATTGATTTTCGTGCCTGTGTCGATAAACGCGTTATTCGTCCTTGTCCTCAGCTCTCTCGACAACGGGGGTTTCCGCCGTCTGATCGACGACTTGCTCCGCGACGGGATCGGCATCTTCTTCCTCGTGCGGCACCACGGTGAACGCAACGACTTTACTGTTCTCGTCCTTGATGCGCATCACCTTGACGCCCTGCGTGTTGCGGCTCATCTTGGAGATCTCGCTTGCCTTGACGCGGATAATGACGCCGTTGTCGGAGATGATCATTACGTCGTCGTTTTCGGGATCGACGAGCTTAAGGTTGACGACATTGCCGGTCTTGTCGTTGAGTACGCCGACCTTGATGCCGCTGCCCGCTCTGCCCTGCTGACGGTATTCGGACGCGTCGGTACGCTTGCCGTAGCCGTTCTGTGTGATCGTCAGCACCTCGCAGTTGTCCCTGACGAGGGTCATGTCGACGACCGCCTCTCCGCTGTCAAGACGTATGGATCTGACGCCCTGGCTCGTTCTGCCCGTCGGACGAACGTCATCCTCGTTGAAACGTATGCACTTGCCTCCGCTGGACGCCATGATGACGTCTTGACCGCCCTGCGTCAACTGCGCGCCTATCAGCTCGTCTCCGTCGACGAGGGTGATAGCGATCTTGCCGTTGCTCTGGATGCGGACGAACTCTTCGAGCTTGGTCTTTTTGATGAGACCTTTCTTTGTCGCCAACATCAGGAAGCCCGCGCTGCCCTTTGGTACGGGCACATAGGCGCTGACCGTCTCTCCCGCGTCGAGGTTGAGCAAATTGACGATCGCTCTTCCCTTGCTGTTCTTGCCCGCCTCGGGGATCTGATAGCCGCGGCAGCGATAGACCTTGCCTCTGTTGGTGAAGAAGAGGATGTCTTCGTGCGTATTGGTCGCAATGACGTTCTCCACAAAATCCTCTTCCTTTGTCTTGTGCGCGGACACGCCGACTCCGCCTCTCCTCTGCACGCGGTACTCGTCCGTGCCCATGCGCTTGACATAGCCGTTGTGCGTGATCGTGACGACGATGTCCTCCTGCTCGATCAGGTCCTCTATGTCGATATCGCTGTAATCGTATGTGATCTCGCTGCGGCGCGGGTCGTTGTATCTGTCCTTGATCTCGGTCAATTCCGTCTTGATGATATCGACGACGCGCTGCGGCGACGCGAGGATGTCGTTTAGATCGGCGATCTGCTTGCCGAGAGCGTCCAACTCCTCCTGCAATTCGTGTACGGCGAGCTGATTGAGTCTGTGCAGTCTCATGTCGAGGATGGCGTTGACCTGTTTTTCGGACAGTCCGAATCTCTCCATAAGTCTCGTCGCCGACGTCTGTCTGTCGGGAGACGAGCGGATGATGGCGATGACTTCGTCGATGTCCGCCTGCGCGATCACCAAACCCTTGACGATATGCTCGCGCTCCAACGCCTTATCGAGATCGTATTGAGTGCGGCGGGTGATGACCGACTTTTGATGCCTGACGTATGCCTCGAGTATTTCTTTGAGGTTGCATATCTTGGGCGTGCCATCTACGAGCGCAAGCATGATCATCGGGTTAGATACCTGCAATTGCGTGTGCTTGTACAGCAAATTGAGTACGACTTGCGGGTTGACGTCCTTTTTTATCTCGATGACTATGCGCAAGCCCTCGCGGTCGGACTGCTCGTGGATGTCGGATATGCCCTCCACCTTTTTCTGTTTGACAAGCTCCGCGATCGCGGCGATGAGGTTTGCCTTGTTGACCTGATAGGGGATCTCGGTGACGATGAGGCGGCTCTTGCCGTTGCTGTGTTCCTCGATCTCCACTTTGGAGCGGATAATCGCGTTGCCACGTCCGGTGCGGTACGCCTTTTTGATGCCGCTGCTGCCCATGATCAGCGCGCCTGTCGGATAGTCGGGCGCAGGGATATACTCCATCAGCTCCTCGATGTCTATCTCGGGGTTGTCGAGCAGCGCTATCGTGCCGTCGATGACCTCTCCGAGGTTGTGGGGAGGGATGGACGTCGCCATGCCGACCGCGATGCCGTCAGAGCCGTTGACTAGCAGGTTCGGGAATCTGCTGGGCAGCACGACGGGCTGTTCGCGCGTGTCGTCGAAGTTGGGATAAAAGTCGACGGTGTTCTTGTCTATGTCGCGGATCATCTCGTTGGCGATCTTGGACAGCCTCGCCTCGGTGTAACGGTACGCCGCCGGAGGATCGCCGTCGACCGAGCCGAAATTGCCGTGTCCGTCGACAAGCGTACAGCGGATAGAGAAGTCCTGCGCAAGTCTGACGAGCGCGTCATAGACCGAGCTGTCGCCGTGCGGATGGTATTTGCCCAACACGTCGCCGACGATCAGCGCGCACTTGCGATAGGGCTTGTCCGAAGTCAGCCCGAGTTCGTTCATATCGAACAATATCCTTCTGTGTACCGGTTTGAGACCGTCGCGCACGTCGGGGATCGCACGCGAGACGTTGACCGCCATCGCGTAGGCGATGAACGACTTCTTCATCTCGCTTTCCAACTCGATATCGATGTATTTGGTG
Organism: uncultured Christensenellaceae bacterium; assembly: GCA_944381345.1. Lineage (GTDB taxonomy): Bacteria > Bacillota > Clostridia > Christensenellales > UBA3700 > Ornithoclostridium. The sequence goes on along the minus strand of CALWKU010000052.1, from coordinate 18,523 downwards.
CCTTTGAGCATCTCGTCGATGTCTTTCTTGTTGCTCTTGTCTTCCATAATTTCTCCTTATACGTCGAGGTCGGCGACGAGGTTGGCGTTTTGTTCGATGAATTCGCGCCTCTTTTCGGGTTCTTCGCCCATAAGGATCGTGAACAGTTCGTTCGCCTTTTCCGCGTCGGTGATGCTTACGCGCAGCATGGTGCGCGTCTCGGGGTTCATCGTCGTCTCCCACAATTGATCCTGGCTCATCTCGCCGAGACCCTTGTAGCGCTGCACTTCCGCCTTGCGGTCTATGCTGACCAGATAGTTTTCAAGATCCGCGTCGTTGTAGAAATACGACTCTTTCTTGGTACTCTTTTGAGTGACTTTGTAAAGCGGCGGCTGCGCGATGTAGACGTGCCCCTGCTCTACGACCGGCTTCATAAAGCGGTAGAAGAACGTCAGCAGGAGGATGCGGATATGGCTGCCGTCGACGTCTGCGTCGGTCATGCAGATGATGCGGTCGTATTTGAGCTTGCTGAGGTCGCAGTCCTCGTGTATGCCGCATCCGAACGTCGTGATCATGTCCTTGATCGTGTCGCTCTCCAAGATACGGTGCAAACTTGCCTTTTCTACGTTGAGAATCTTTCCTCTGAGCGGCAGTATCGCCTGGAAGCGTCTGTCGCGCCCCTGTTTTGCTGTGCCGCCCGCGGAATCGCCCTCGACGAGGTATATCTCGCACTTGGACGGATCGCGCTCGGTGCAGTCGGCGAGTTTGCCGGGAAGCGTCGTCGATTCGAGAACGCTCTTGCGGCGGGTCAGATCCCGGGCGTTGCGTGCCGCGTCGCGCGCCTTTTTTGCGTTGACCGCCTTGGTGATGATCTCGCGCGCCTCGCGCGGATTTTCTTCAAAATATGCCTCCAGCTTTTCGCCGAACGCCTTTGTGACGACCGCGCGCATAAAGCTGTTGCCCAGTCTCGTCTTGGTCTGCCCTTCGAATTGCGGGTCTATCAGCTTGACCGACACGACCGCTACGATGCCCTCACGGCAGTCGTCGCCGCTGAGCTTTTCTTCGTTTTTGAGCAGCTTGAGCTTTTCGCCGTAATCGTTGAACAGCTTGGTCAAAACCGCCTTAAAGCCGTCGAGATGCGTGCCGCCTTCATGCGTGTTGATATTGTTGGCATAGGAGTAGATCTGCTCGCTGTAACTGTCGTTGTACTGCATGGCGATCTCGACCTGATATTCGTCCGCGACCGTGTGGATGTACAGCGGAACGTCGGGTATCCCGCCCTTGGTATTGATGCTTTGGATAAACTCGACGATGCCGCCCTCATAATGGAACGTCTCGCAGTTTTCTTTGAGCGGACGACTGTCTTTGAGAATTATCTTGAGCCCCTTGTTGAGGTAGGCAAGCTCCTGCAGTCTGTGGCGCAGCGTGGCGTAATCGAAGTCAAGCGTCTCGAAGATCTGGCTGTCGGGATAGAACACCACCTTTGTGCCGCGTCTTGCGGTGCTGCCTATGCAGGCGAGAGGACGTTGGGCTACGCCGCGGTTAAAACTCATCTTGTACAGCTTTCCGTCTTGGGCGACCTCAACGTCCAGCCACTCGGAAAGCGCGTTGACGCACGACACGCCGACGCCGTGCAGACCGCCGGAAAACTTGTAGCCGCCTCCGCCGAACTTGCCGCCGGCGTGCAGCTTGGTCAAAACGACCTCGACTGCGGACTTGCCCTCCTTTTCGATGATCCCGACGGGAATACCTCTGCCGTTGTCGGTGACGGATACGGCGCCGTTTTCGAGAATTTCCACTTCGATGGTATCGCAAAATCCCGCCATCGCCTCGTCGATGGAGTTGTCCACTACCTCAAAGACGAGGTGGTGAAGTCCTCTCTCGTCCGTAGAACCGATGTACATGCCGGGTCTTTTGCGAACGGGCTCCAAACCTTCAAGCACCTGAATGTTGCTCTCGGTATAGCCGTCTTGTTTGGACATTTGTACCTCCCTCTTGCACGCGTACACGCGTATGCGCGCGCTCGCACAAGATTATAATATTTTAACATCAATATTATAGCACACCGCCACGCCGTCTATCAACCGTTTTGACCCGCTTTTTGTCTTGCCCGTACTTCTCCCCGCCGCTCACTCGTTTTTCGCCTATGCGGTAAATATGCGCCTCGTAGGCGATGTACGCTTCCCTCATATGTAAACGCCTTTGTCGTCTCCAAGCCATAAAGCGATCCGTCGCTCTCGTCTGCTTTCATCTTTCTTGATTTTTCTTACGCGTTCTTTCCCGCAAAAAGCGCCCCGTTTGGGAGCGCTTTTTGTTTCCGTGTTTGAAAACCTGTTTTATTCTCTTTCTTTATCCCTCTTGTCGAGTTTCTTTCTGTCGTCCTCTCCCTCGTCGTCGGGCGCAGGGAGCTTGGTGACGACCATCTCCACGATACGGTGAGAATTGACCTTTTTGACCTCGATGTGCAGCCCGTCCGAATCTACCTCCGGGGTGTCTCCGTCATCGGGAACGGCGTTCATCACCGAGCAAACGTAACCGGAAAAAGTCTCGCAGTCCTCCTTCTCTTCGTCGGGAAGATCCATGTCGAGCGCCTCCTCCACTTTTTCCATAGGCGCGAGTCCCGTGATGAGCCACTTGTCGTCGGCAAGTTTTTCTATCGTATATTCCGACTTTTCGTCCTTGTCCGCCATGTCGCCGACAAGCAGTTCAAGCAAGTCGTTGATCGTAACGATACCGCTCATTCCGCCGTATTCGTCAAGCACGACCATCACGTGTTCCTTGGTTTCTTTCATGCGGTAAAAAAGTTCGTTGGCGGGCATATTTTCGGGAACGAACACCGCAGGCTGTACAGCCTTTTCCATCACGTTTTTGCGCGACTTGTCTTTGAGGCGGAAGTATATTTTTGTGTTGAGTATGCCCAAAACGTCGTCCGCGTCCTTTCCGCAGACGGGATAGTAGATGTGGCGGCTGCCGTATACGGTCTTTTCCCACTTGGAATCGCTTTCGTGGGTGAAAACAATGTCTACGTCTTTGCGGTGGGTGCAGACTTCGCCGGCGTCGTTGTCCTTGAAGTCGAACACGTTTTGGATGAGTTCGCTCTCCTTTTCGTCGATCTGACCCTTTTCGCTGCCCGCTTCCGCCATCAGCACGATGTCCTCCTCGGTGACCGGGTTGTCGTCCTCGTCCTTTTTGATCCCGAACAGGCGCAGTACGCCGTTGGACGACACGGTCAGCAGCCAAACGAGCGGCGTAAAGATAACTGACACAACTTTGAGTACGCCCGAGATGCCGAGCGAATACTTTTCCGCGTTTTTCATCGCAACACGTTTGGGCACGAGTTCGCCGAATGTGATGTTGAAGAAAGCAAGCACTATCGTGATAAAGATAACGCACACCGTCTCGATCGCGGTGATCGCGGACGAAGAAGTGATGTTGGCGGCGCTGATAATCGCCCCCGCGAGCGGTTCGGCGAAAAAGTCTGCCGCAAACGCGCTTCCGAGCAGTCCCGCGAGCGTGATCGCCACCTGTATCGTTGACAAAAACTTTGTCGGATGGGACGTGAGCGAAAGCAGCCTCTTCGCGCTCTTGTTTCCCTCTTCGGCGAGCTTTTTGAGCTTGTTTTCGTTGAACGATATCACGGCTATCTCTGCCGCCGCAAATATAGCGTTTAGTACGATCAATACGATCTGTACCAAGATTGCCACAACCATTTCCATTGCTGTAAAATATACCTCTTTCTTTATATTTTTTATACAAAAAAGCACAATCCGCTTTGTTTCGGATCATGCTTTAATTCGTCTTTATTATTGTTGTCCCCGTCGTTACTATGACTGCCGGGGTCTCCGTCGCTCACGGCGTGTCCTCCTGTCTGTATGATATTATATTACAATAAAGTAACTTGTTTGTCAATCGATTTTATAATTTAGTCTCAGCGGCGCAATTGCGCTCCAAAGGTTTACTCGGTTCGTTTTTTGTTTTATAATATATTCATGCGCATAAGAAAGGTCACATTGACGGATTTTCGCAACTACACCTCGCAGACCGTCTCTCTCAAAGAGGGACTCAACGTCTTTGAGGGCGAAAACGCAAGCGGCAAGACAAATTTTGCCGAGAGCCTTTACTGCTGCGCGATAGGCAAATCTCCGCGCACTCAAAACGACAAAGAGATGATCCGCTGGGGCGCAAGCGCCGCCTGTGTAAACGTCGAGGTCGTCAAACAATACCGCAATTACGAAATACGTCTCGTCATAGATCAAAAGGGCAAAAAAAAACTTGCCATCGACGGCATCCCCGCCTACAAGATGAGCGAGATCCTCGGCATACTCAATATCGTCTACTTTTCTCCCGACGAACTCAAACTTATCAAAGAAGGACCTTCCGAGCGACGCCGTTTCATGGACATCAGTCTGTGTCAGCAGTCCAAGACATATCTTTTCAATCTTCAAAAATACAACGCCTGTCTTGCCCAACGCAACAAACTTCTCAAGTCGGGCTTGGGTTTCAATTCGCTCAAACAGACGCTGTTCGTATGGGACACTCAGCTTGCAAAACACGGCTCCTATCTTACGCGCAAACGTTACGAATTTGCTCAAAAACTCAAGACGTATGCCAAAAACGCGCATATGCGCCTCTCCGGCGAAAAGGAAGAACTGGGCATTTCTCTCGAAAGCAGTTTGATTTACGACGAACTCGACGCGATAGCCGCTCAATACCGCGCCCACCTCGAAGCCGATATTCAAAAAGACATAGATCTCTCGTTTACCTCATTCGGATGCCACCGCGACGATCTCAAAATCACGCTCAACGACATAGATGTGCGCAAGTTCGGCTCTCAGGGACAGCAGCGCAGTGCGGCTCTCTCTCTAAAGTTTGCCGAGATCGACCTTTTTTGGGGAGAAGTCGGCGAACGCCCCGTTCTCATTCTCGACGACGTTTTGAGCGAACTTGACGAGGGACGCAGCCGCCGTCTTTTGGAAATGAGCGCAGACTTGCAGACTATCATCACTTGCACAAAATTCGATGAAGATATTCCTCATGTCTCTTTCAAAGTCCGCAACGGAAGCATCTCTTAAACACTTATTTGTAAAATATTTTATATTATTTATTTTCTTGAAAAAACGGCGCCGAAATAGTATAATAGCATTATGAACGAATGCAAGGTAATTTGGAGGTCTGTTTTGTCGCAGCTCGAGGTCATGATCTCGACTATCAGCTACGACCTTTGGTTCAAAGACCTTAAACCGTATACTATCGAAGGAGACACCCTTATTTTGGTGGCCCCTCTCAACAGTTTCAAAAAAGTAAGCGTTCAATATGCAGATCAAATAGAGGCTGCCATCAAAGCGAGCGGCTCAAAGATAACGGGTATAGAGATTATTACCGAAGACGAAAAGGACAGTTTCGCCGTCGCCGACGCTTCGGACGAAAAATCTTTGACAGAAGAAGAGACAGTTTCCGTTTTCAACCCCGACTACACTTTCGATTCTTTCGTCGTCGGGGACAGCAACGAGATAGCTTTCGCCGCAGCAAAGTCCGTCGCGGAACATCCCGGTTCAAACCACAACCCTCTCTTTATATACGGCGGAGTCGGTCTCGGCAAGACCCACATCATGCACGCAATCGCTAACTATATTTTTGAACACAACAAAAACGCCCGCATACTCTATGTGACTGCGGAGCAGTTTGTAAACGACTATATCGACTCGATCAAAAACAATAAAGACAACGACCTCAACCGTCAATTCAGGATGAAATATCGCAGCGTCGACGTGCTTATGATGGACGACGTTCAATTTCTCTCCGGAAAAACGAGTACTCAGGAAGCGCTGTTCCACACTTTCAACGACCTCTACCAATTCCGCAAACAGATCATACTTACATCCGATCGTCATCCGCGTGAATTGGCGTCGCTCGAGGACAGGCTCAAATCGCGTTTTCAAAGCGGACTCACAGTCGACATCACAAAGCCGAGCATAGAGACGAGAATAGCCATATTGCAAAAAAAGGCGTATATGAAGAAATACGACATTTCTCAAAAAGCCATCTTTTTCATCGCCGAAAACATAACCTCAAACATCCGCGAACTTGAAGGAGCGCTCAACAAAGTAGTCTATTTCTGCTCTCTTTCGGGACGCAGCACGGAAGATCTCGACGCAGTCAAAGAAGCTCTCAAAGACGACATCGACATCTCTACCCACGTTCTTTCCATGGATTCCATAACAGACGCGGTATGCGCCTATTACGGAGTCAAAAAAGCCGACATTGTCGGCAAACGCAAAAACAAGCTCATCTCCAACGCCCGTCAGATGGCTATATATCTCATAAACGATATGATAGGAGTTCCTCTTTTGACGATAGGTCAATTCTTCGGCGGACGCGATCACACCACCATTATGTACGCCCGCGATAAGATAACAGACGCATCAAAAACGGACAACCTTATCAAGGCTCAAATAAACGATATACGGAGTATGTTGGAGAAAAAATAATACCGATGTGGAGATTGTGGAAAAGAAGTTCCTTCTTTCAACATTCTTTTCCACACTTATCGTCGAGTGAAAAGTAAAGCTATATGTGTAAAAAACACCTCTGTCTGTGCTTGTCCACTTTTCCACTCCCCTTATTGGTATTGTTATTATCAGATAAATATAAAAATTATATTGTATAAGACCGCAGCGCGGCATACGGAGGAAATATGAATATCATCTGCAACGGAACACAGCTTTCTGAAGCTCTTACAAGAGTAATAAAAGCCCTTCCCGTCAAAAAGACCATTCCTATATTGGAGGGGGTCAAACTTTCCGCATACGGCAATACTCTCACACTCACCGCGACTGACACCGAACTTGCGATACAAAAGACTATCAATGCTGACGTAAAGATAGAAGGAGAAGCGCTCGTTCCCGGAAAACTGTTCGGAGAATTGATAAAAAAACTTTCTTCGGAAGAGCAGATAGAGATATCCTTCGCCGACGATCAAAACGTTGTCATCAAATATATGGACAGCGTTACAAGCATAAAGGCGATGAAACTGCGCGACTACCCTCCCATTCAGGAATTTGAGTATGACGTCGAATTTGCGATGCTCCAAAAAGATCTCAAGGATATGATAATAAAAACCATATTCTCCGCTGCTACCGACGACGTAAGACCCGTTCTCAAAGGATGTCTTTTGGAGCTTGACGGAGAAGAGGCTCGCTGTGTTGCTCTCGACGGTTACAGACTTGCCGTGGCAAAGAAAAAACTAGAAATGGCTATTCCTTACACATCGGCGATCGTGCCGGCAAAGAACCTTTCCGAGATCTACAAACTTCTCGAAGAGGACGAAGAAGCGGCTCACATCTCAGTCTGTCAAAAGAAAATTGCCGTCGATCTAAAACATACCAAAATAATATCCAATCTGCTTTCCGGCAGCTATATGAAGTATCAATCCAGCATTCCTACCAACTTTGAGACCACTATCACTATATCTAAGGATATGCTCGAAAACTGCCTTGAAAGAGCTTACGTAATGAGCAGGTTTGAAAAGTCAAACCTCGTAAAACTCGACGTAAAAGAAGGAAAATTGACTATCTCCACAAACAGCGAATTCGGCGACATAAACGAAGTGATAGCCGTATTCACAGAAGGCAAAGAAGTTCAAATGCTGTTCAACTCCAAGTTTATTCTCGACTGTCTCAAAGTGATAGACGACGAATATGTGAAGATAAAATTCTCCACTCCGACCTCGCCGAGCGTTATAGTGCCTGTAGACGGAGAAAAGTTTTTGTATATGGTGTTGCCTTTGCGCAACTTCTCCAGATAAATAGGTCTTACCGCTTCGCTTTTAGTGGAAAAATAAAATAAAAGATTAAAATAGCAACGGCCATATCCGGATCTCGGATATGGCCGTTCCTCATACTCGATGTTTTAGGTTTTTGTCTCGCGGAGGCTGCATGGTTAGATAAGCCGCTATTTTCGCCGATCGTCGCTTTTTGTTTCGTGTTAAATTAATTTTTTTAAAAAGTTTAGGATCGAGGTGTTATCGTTTTGAGCGTAAGAGAGGTTTTGAGCGACGGCAGTCTTAATATTATAAACTTATCTCTATATATTCTAAGTTTTTTATAAGGATTCTTGACATCCGAAAACAACGCGTCGAATAGAAACGGACGTGACTGTAAATCATAATCACGTCCGTTTGATGCTTGTTGTTTTAAGGTTTACCATCAGATAAAAAACTATTCTTTTTTTAACTGCTCCACCAGATCGTATATACGGATAAGGTCGTCTTTTGTGTAGTAATCGATATATATCCTGCCCTTTTCGTTGTTGCCGATAGCTTTGACTTTCGTGCCGAAAGTGTGTTGCATATTGTTTACAAGTTCTTTGAGTTCGGGCGAATTGTAAATGCGAGTAGGTTTTTTAGGATTGAGATAATGAGCTACCATCCTCTCCAATTGGCGGACGCTCATCTTTTTGTCGGCGGCGGCTTTGGCATACGACGCCTGTACGGTGTAATCTTTTATGACGGCGAGAGTGCGGGCGTGACCTGCGCTGAGTCTGCCGGCCTCCACCAATTCCAACACAACGGGATTGAGAGTCAAGAGGCGGAGACTGTTTGCTATTGCGGGTCGGGATTTGCCCAATTTGCCGGCAAGTTCTTCTTGAGTAAGTCCGAATTTGTCCATTAAAGCGCGGTATGCCTTCGCCTCCTCTACAGGGTTGAGGTCTTCGCGCTGCAAGTTTTCGATCAAGGCTATCTCCGCCCTGTCGGAATCGCTGAATTTTTTTACTATGCACGGGATGGTGGTAAGACCCGCAAGTTTGCTTGCCCTGAGACGGCGCTCTCCGGCGATCAACTCAAAGCCGCCGTCGGAAAGCTCGGTTACCAAAATAGGCTGTATGACGCCGTAATTTTTGATGCTTGTAGCAAGTTCTTCCAAAGCCGTCTGATCGAAACGGGTGCGGGGTTGGTTGGGGTTGGTCTCGATCAAGCCTATCTTGATGACGCGGACATTGTCTTTGACATTTTCCCCTTTCTCTATCGACAGAGCGAGGTTTGCCGCATCGGAGATGTTTTTCGTATCAGCCATACTTCCTCTTTCGGCACAAGCCGTAATTTGATAGATATATTATATCAAAAGGTGCAACTCATTGTCAATATTCGTTTGACACAAGAAAACAATTTATCATGATCTTCAAAGAACGACCCAAAAGATAAAGGCTGTGATATAAAAAGCGTAAGGACAGACAAGAAAGAAATCTTTCGAATTTAAGAATCAGTTTAATAAAAAGTTTATCAAAAAAGAGAAAAGAAGCATTGACATAAAGAACGTATAAAATATATCGCTAAATCTTACGAAAGAAAAATCACAAGGGGGAAGTTTTGGGCTTGTTGGCGCTCCTCGGATAACGCGCGGGCGTCGAGCGCACTTTTTCGCATACGAGAAGATAATGTGTTTCGTTCAAAGATATGTCGTAAGGAACTATCTCTCGCGTCTGCAAGCCGAGTAGCTCAAACGCCGAAAAAGAAGAGTCCAACTCTTCTTTGACAGACTTGCCTTTGTAGGCAATAAAGAGCCCGCCCACTCGCACGAGCGGTGCGCACAGTTCGGACAATGTATTCAAAGACGATACTGCGCGTGCGGTACAAACATCGAAAGTTTCGCGGTGCGACAAGCAAAACTCTTCCGCTCTGAAATGATAAGCTACGCAGTTTTTTAATTTTAATTTTTTGGTACAGGTGTTGATAAAATCTACTCTTTTGCGCAGGCTGTCTACCAACGAAAAAGAGGTGTCGGGGCAAGCCATCGCAAGCGGAACGCCGGGAAATCCGGCGCCGCTGCCTATGTCGCAGACGGTCTTTGCGTCTTTTATAAAGTCGTATCCGAATAGGGAGTCGAGGAAGTGTTTGGAAAAAAATTCGTCGCGGTCGGTGATTGCGGTCAGGTTGAAGCGTGTGTTGGCATCAAGCACCTCGTCGCAAAAGTCATCCAGTCCGGACACGAGAGCCGGAGAATATATACCCTTTTCTTTGAGAAATTCTATCACCGCGTCTCTGTTCATTCGGACCTCGACAGCCATACCATCAGCACCGTTATATCCGCAGGAGATACTCCCGAGATGCGCGCCGCCTGCCCTAAAGTGAGAGGCTTGATCTTGTCCAATTTTTGGCGCGCTTCGATGCGCAGTCCTCTTATAGAGGAATAGTCGATCGACGGATCGAGCGGTTTTTCGTCCAACTTTTTCATCTTTTCGGAAAAAGACTTTTGTTTGTCCAAATAACCGGCATATTTGACTTCGGTCGCCGCCTCTTCGAGGTTGCGCAACGAAAAATTTTCAAAGCGCGGGAAAAAAGACTTGAAGAGTTTTGCGTCGACTTCGGCGCGTTTGAGAAGATCGCCGTACATACAGCCTGCCGCGTTGCCGTCCGCGCCTGTATATTCAAAGAAAGCCGCTACTTGCGCCGACGATACCTTTTCTTTGAGGGCGGCGCGTATATCGTCGAGTTCTTGCAGTTTTGAGACGAAGCGAGCGTACCTTTCGTCCGTCACAAGCCCGGCTTCGCGCCCTATCGGGGTAAGCCTTTCATCGGCGTTTTCCTGCCTTAGATGAAGGCGGTGTTCAGCCCTCGCGGTCATCATACGATAGGGTTCGTTTGTGCCTTTCGTGACGAGGTCGTCGATCAGCACGCCGATGTACGAGCTGTCGCGAGACAGCACGATCGGAGATTTGCCGTCGAGGTAACGCGAGCAATTGATACCCGCGACGATTCCTTGAGCAGCCGCCTCTTCATAACCGCTGCTTCCGTTGATCTGCCCTGCGAGAAAAAGCCCCTTGACCGCCTTTGTTTCAAGAGAAGGAGCAAGCGCCGTGGGATCTATGCAATCGTATTCTATCGCATAGGCGTAGCGCATGATCTTGCAATGTTCCAACCCGGTCACCGAGCGATACATCTCTATCTGCACGTCCACCGGGAGAGAGCTGCTCATCCCCTGCACATACAGTTCGTCTGTGTCCTCGCATTCCGGCTCTATGAAGATCTGATGACGTTCTTTGTCGGCAAAGCGCACGACCTTGTCCTCTATGGACGGACAATAACGCGGCCCTACGCTCTTGATCGAGCCGTTGAAAAGAGGCGATCGGTCGAGGTTTGAAAAGATGATTTCCTTGGTCTTTTGGGTGGTATATGTCAAATAGCACGGGCGTTTGTTGGGTACAAAGCCGTCCGTCATGAAAGAGAAAGGATAGAGTTCTTCGTCTCCGTTTTGGATCGTCATTTTGGAAAAGTCGACCGTCTTGCCGTCTATGCGCGCGGGCGTGCCCGTCTTGAATCGTCGCGTCGGGAGTCCGAGCGAAAGCAGCGACGCGGTCAGCCCGGTCGCGCGGCAAAATCCGTTCGGTCCCACGCTTTGGCGGAAGTCGCCGATGATGATTTCGGCGTTGAGATATACTCCCGTCGCAACGACGATTCCTCGACAGCCGAACGTCTGCCCCTGAGCAGTCTTTACTCCGCATACCCTGCCCTCTTCGGTCAGGATGTCGGTGATTTCGCTTTGCAAAATGTCAAGCCCGGGCTGGCGTTCCAACACTGATTTCATATAGCAGTGGTACTTCGCCTTGTCCTCCTGCCCTCTCAGAGAGCGTACAGCCGCGCCCTTGCCGGTGTTTAGCATACGGATCTGCAAAAGATTGGCGTCAGCGGCAAGCCCCATTTGACCTCCGAGGGCGTCAACTTCGCGGACGAGATGTCCCTTTGCTGTGCCGCCGATCGCGGGATTGCACGCCATAAAAGCTATCGCGTCGAGAGAGAGGGTTACGACAAGCGTCTTGTGTCCGGTGCGCGCCAAAGCAAGGCACGCCTCGACTCCGGCATGTCCCGCGCCGATAACTATCGCGTCGTAGATCTCGTCGAACTTTTGCATGGTTTTCTCCGTCCGTATATTATAGCATAAAGGAGCGCCGCGCGCAAATGCGTGCGCGCAATTGCAATAAAAGAGCGTATGTGGTACAATATCGGCGGAGGCGATATGAAGACGATAGCTGCGATCTCGACGCCCGCGGGAGCGGGAGCGATAGCGATCATTCGTATGAGCGGAGACGACGCGCTTGCGATAGCGGCGCGGATGTTTTCGTGCAAAGAACTTGCCGACTTCACATATGCCGAGCCGCGCAGGATGTATCTCGGCACGATACGCGCCGGCGAGTATGAGGACAGATGTCTTGCCGTGTACTTCAAAGCGCCGAAAACCTACACAGGCGAAGAAATTGTGGAATTTCATTGCCACGGCGGGGCGCGGCTCGCGCGCGAGGTCTTGGCGGCTTGCGTCGTGAGCGGAGCGCGGCTAGCCGACAAAGGTGAATTTACAAAGCGCGCTTTTCTTGCGGGAAAGTTGGCGCTCAGCGACGCCGAGGCGGTCATCGACATGATAAACGCGGAGTCGGGCGCGCAGCTCAAAGCGTCTTACCGTATGCTTACGGGAGCGTTATCCGAGGAGATAAAGGATTTTTCGGACAAATTGCTCGACGCGTGCGCGTCGCTCGAAGCAAGTTTCGACTATCCCGAGGAGATGGAGGAAGAGAGCGTGTTCGACGCAAAGAGCGCGATCGCCGAGGCGCTTTCAAAAGTGGACAAACTGCTTTCCACGGCGCGCACAGGCGCGCTTGTCCGCAACGGCATAGACGTGGCTATCGTAGGCGTCGCCAACGTCGGCAAGTCGTCGTTGCTCAACGCGCTTTGCGGCAGGGACAGGGCGATAGTCGCCGATATCGCAGGCACGACGCGCGACAGTCTCGAAGAGAGGATAGAAAAGGACGGAGCGATGATAAATCTCATCGACACCGCAGGCATACGCGACACCGACGACAAGGTCGAAAAGATGGGCGTCGAGAGGTCGTACCGCGCGGCGAAAAGCGCGGACGTCGTGCTGTTCGTCTCGGACGCGACAAGAAATCTCAACGACGAGGAGCGCAGAATATTGAAAAGCCTTCCCGACGACGCCAAGCTCATCACCGTACTCAACAAGTGCGACCTCCCCCACTCCGAGCGCGACGGCGTCGTCTTTGTCAGCGCAAGGACGGGGCAAGGAGTCGAGGAGCTGAAAGCGGAGATAGCCGCTCTCGTTACGAGCGGAGAGGTAGACGCGTCCGGCAGCGTAATTACGGAACAAAGACACAAAGAGGCGCTCGATCGCGCAAAGGCGTCGCTTTTGTCCGCAAATGCCGCGCTGGAAGGAGGAGCGCCCGTTGAGTGCGCGGCGCTCGACATAAGACAGGCATATTTTGCTCTCGGGGAGATCACCGGCGAGACGGCGGACGAGGCGATCGTCGACCGCGTCTTTTCCAAGTTTTGCGTGGGGAAGTGATTCGCCCGCCGCAGGAAAGATAAAAAGGAAAACGGAGAAAATGACGAAAAAGAGATCATATACAGCGGCGGTTTTGTCTATCGTGATGTGCGCGCTATGCCTTTGCGGATGCGTGACATCTCCGCTCGATACGGAGTGGAAATTCGAGACATTGATCAAAGACGGACGGGTGGCGGCGTGCGCGCAGGACGTTGCCGAGAGGCATCCGGACGCAGAAGTGCTGGATGTAGAGATCGCGCTGAACGACGGCAAGATCACGGTCTCATCGGACGGCGAGACCGCCGAAGGGATATACGAGAACCTTGACCCCTACCGAGTGACGGAGGAAAATTTCATCGTCCGTTTCGGCGGCAACGAGTGCAGGATGACCATTGCCGAAACAGTCTACGCCGACGGCTCGACGCGTCCGACATTGGTTTTGTCGGGAAGAGGATTCGCCGCATATTTTTACGGTAAAGAACAATAAAGAGGCGCAAAACCCAAAACATATCGCAAAAAGGAAAGACAGCAAGGAGAATACGTCATGTTGAAAGCGAAAAGGATAACGGCGGAAAGCGATGAGATGTTCAAAAAGGCAATGGACTTGTATGAACAGTCTTTCCCCGCCGTCGAAAAAAGGGACAGGAAAGACAATATAGAGTTGTTGAAGGACGAGCGCTTCGGTCTGCTGGTTTTTTCGGACAAAGACGAGTTTGTGGGCATGGCGGGAGTATGGGACGCGGACGGAATGCTGTACGTCGAACATCTTTGCACGTTGCCCGAGCTGCGCGGAAAGGGCTACGGGGCGGCGGCGCTCGACTTGCTAAAGGCGACGGGCAAAACGGTCGTCCTCGAGATAGAGCCTCCCGAAGACGAGCTCACCAAGAGGCGACAAAACTTTTATTTGCGCAACGGCTTCGGATACAATCCTTATGTTCATCGCCACCCGCCGTACCGCGACGGAGACGAGAGACATTTGCTAAACGTGATGTCCTTCCCTCCGCCGACAGACATCTCCACGGCGCTTTCGTTGGAGCGATTCATCGAACAGATTGTGACGGACGGGAGAAAAGAAGCGTAAAAAGAAAGATCCATCGGTTCAACCGGTGGACTTGTTTTTGTCAAAGACACGAGCAATTGCAAGACGGAGTTCGCGAAAGAACCGCAAAGGCTTTTTGACGAGACGGACGCAACGACAGGAAGGGTACGAAAGAGGAGATCGCAGACAAAGGAGCCGATATGCTCTGCGAGCATAGATATCGATAAAAAATAAGTATTTTACATTGCATTGCGCGCGTGGTATCATCAAGGTGTAAGAGCGCCGCCGCGCGGAGAAAGCGCTCAAAACGGCAAGGAGGACGATATGGCAAAAGTTTTGGTCGCATATTTTTCGGCAAGCGGCGTGACCGCGCGCGTTGCGCACGCTCTCGCGCAAGCCGCCGGAGCGGATGTCTGCGAGATCAAACCGGCGCAGCCTTATACGGCGAAGGACCTGAATTGGATGGACAGACAAAGCCGCTCTTCGCGCGAGACGGACGACGAAGATTGCCGCCCCGACCTCGCAGAGACGATCGATGTAGCAAAGTACGACGCTGTGTTTGTCGGATTTCCCGTTTGGTGGGGTATTGCGCCGCGCATCATTCAGACGTTTTTGGAAAGCTGTGATCTTGCCGGCAAGACGGTTATTCCCTTCTGCACTTCGGGCGGCAGCGGCGTCGGCAAGACGGACGAGGTCTTGCGCAAGTGCTGCTCGGCGCAGACAAAATGGAGACCGTGCAAAAGATTGAGCGCAGCGATATCTTCGCGCGAGTTGAGAGCTTATGTCGAGGCTTTGAATCTGTAAGGAGGGTCAAAAACCGTGGACAGGATAGAAAAATGCAGAGAAAAATTTGAAAAATTGTTCGGCGGAAAGCCGACTCAAAACGAAGGAAACGATCCCGAATTCATGCGTATTTTGCAGCGGTTCATCTTCGGCGAGGCGAGCTATGTCGGCTCGCTCGACGACAGGCTGCGCGAGCTTGTCACCATCACCGTCTTGAGCGTCAATCAAACGCTGCCGCAGCTCAAAGCGCACGTCGGCGCGTGCCTCAACATCGGCGTTTCTCCCGCGGAGATCCGCGAAACGGTCTATCAATGCGCGCCGTTTATAGGTTTCCCAAAGACGCTCAACGCGATCGCAGCGACGGACGAGGTATTTGAGTCAAAAGGCATCGCCCTCCCCTTGCAAAACGCCGAGACGGTGACAGAGGACGACCGCTTTGAAAAAGGACTTGATTTGCAAAGACCCGTCTACGGAGACGAGATCAAGGACCGCTATGCGTGGCTGCCCGGAGAGTTTGCCGAGGCGACGCCGCGCTTTTTGACCGAACTTTGCTTTTCCGACTTTATGACCCGCAAGGGCTTGGACGGCAAGACGCGCGAACTGTTGACCGTCGTCATGTTGGCGGCGATGGGCGGCGCGGACGAGCAGGTGCGCTCACACGTCGACGGAGCGTTGAAGACGGGCAGTACGAAAGAAGAAATCGTCTGCGCGCTCGTCCACGCGATGCCGTATATGGGCTTCCCTCGCCTGTTCAACGCGCTCAATTGCGCGAAAGAGTTGTTGAGCGAATAGAGCGGCTTGTCCGCGGCTTTGTGCCGGTCCCGTGCGCGCAACGGGACGAAATCCTGAACAAAAGAAAAGCGCCACTCGTCTTGCGACGGGTGGCGTTTGGCTTAACGGTTTTGCCGGCGACTGCGACTGCGGCGCTCAGAATCTGCGGCTCTTTTCGCCGAAAGACCTCATCTTGCCGCCGCCGGTGCGCTTGAAGTTGCGGCTGTACTCGTAGTTGTACATATCGCGCGGCTGCTCTTCCTGCGGTTCGGTTTTGGGCGCGGCGTCGCGTGCGGCGCGGGCGGAATAGCCGCTGCCGTTCTTTCTGTCGTTGTAACGGCTGTTTCTGCCTCCGCGCTCTTCTTTGCCTCCTCTGCCGCGGTCGTCGTATGTCTTGACGCGGTTGGGCTTTATGACGATGTGGCGGTACGGCTCCTCGCCCTCGCTCTCGGTCGTGACGAAACGGTCGTCCGCAAGAGCCGAATGGATGACGCGGCGTTCGAACGGGTTCATCGGTTCGAGTTCGACGGGTCTGCCGCTCTTTGCCGCCTTGAACGCGAGGTTTTTGGCGAGTTTGGACAAAGTGACGGTGCGCTTTTCGCGGTAATTTTCACCGTCCAAAACGAGGCGCTTGTCAAGCGAATCTTTTTTGTTTGCGATCAAAAGCGTGAGATATTGGATGCTGTCCAGAGTGTCGCCGCGATAGCCGATCAAAACGGGCGTATCCTTGCCGGATAATTGGATGCGGTAGGCGTCCTCTTCTTCAAACAGCGTGGCGGTGCAATTGAGGTGTATCGCATCGATAAGTCCGTTGATGAACGCGACCGCGCGCTCTTGCGGCGTCTGTTTGACCGTCGCGCGGACGGTGACCTTTTTGCGGATGAGTCCGCTTGTCTTAATCACTTCGGCGTTTATTCTGTCCTTGGGGACGCCGAGTTCCTCCGCTGCCTTTTCCACAGCCTCTTCGAGCGTGGCGGCAGTCACTTCTGTTTGATTCATCTATTCTTTCCTCCGGAAACGACGACGGGCGAATCTTTCGCCGCATTCTTTTTTTCGATTTGCTTATAGATCAAAGTGAACGAGATGTTGATGACCGCGACCATCACGTTGCTGACAAAGTAATACAACGCGAACGCCGCGCTGTACATGATCGCGAACACGCCCAGCATCAAAGGCATGACATAATTCATCACTTTCATCGTGGTCTGCTGGGACTTTTGCTGTTCGGCGGTGCCTGTGGGCGCCGGCATGGGGTTGGCGGACTGCAGCAGCTTGGTCGTCAAAAAACTCGTTGCGATCGACAGCACGGGCAAGACGAAGTATCCGTTCCACCTAGCAAAGTCCCATGTCCCCGTCTTGTTGTAGGCTTCCATCGCCGGACCCACCAGCGTCGAATACTTTATGGTCGTATCCGGCATCGTAGCATTGATCGTAGACAGATATTGTTCAAACGACGGGATGACGTTGGTGCCGATATCCGACATAAATATGTTCTTGACCCAAAGGAAGTTGTGCAGGTCGTAGCCTTCGACCAACAGCCGATTGAGTTCCTCGGCGCTGACCTTGCCCACGTTTTCGTTGTATATGGCGAGCAATTTTTCGACGATCACCTCGTTTTCATAGGAAACGAGCGCGCGGAAACCGTCCCAAATGAAGAAGAACAGCACCAGCGTGACGATCATCGGAATACATGACGTAAAGAGGTGGATCTTTTCCTTTTTCTGCAATTCGGACTGCTTGACGCGCAGCATTTGCGGATCGTTGGCGTATTGACGCTGTAACTTTTCAAGCTGCGGGCGAATGCGCTCCATCTTCTTCGCCTGTTTGCGCGACGAGATCTTTTGCCAAATGTCGAGAGGAGAAAGTATCACCCTCAAAAGGACGGCAAAGACCACGACCGTCCAACCGAAGTCGCCGATCGCGTTGTAGAGAGCAAGCAGGAGTTTGCCGATCCAATTGGTCATCTCGGCTGAAATCATGCCGTCTATAAAAGCCATTTTGCTTTTCCTCTGAAATTGTCCTTTACAGGGTCATAACCGCCCCTGCTGAAAGGATTGCACCTGATTATGCGCCAAAGCCCCATCGCAAAACCCGCAAAAAAGCCGCGCTTTTTGATCGCCTGCCCCATATACGCCGAACAGCTCGGAACATATTTGCATCTGCCGGCAAACAGGGGATTGTAGTATCGCTTGTATATCGCGATCGCGCGCGCCGCAATGCTCATACCGTCCGCTCCAACAGCCCCGCCTTGGTCAACGCCGAGCGAAGCGCCGCGCCTATGTCGGCAAAGTTCGCCTCCGCGATCTGCGGTTTGGCTGCAACAAGACAAGTATAGCCCTTGGCGAGCGAAGGTATAAGCGCGCGGAAATTTTCTTTGAGTCTGCGCTTGACCTTGTTGCGCACGACGCTCTTGCCCACTTTTTTGCTGACCGAGAAGCCGACCTTCATGTCGTACCTGCCCGGAACATAGTAAAGCAACAGCAAAGGCGTGCGCACACAGGCGCCCTTGCGGTATAAGTAGACGAACGACTTGTTCGACGTGAGCCTATACCGTCTTTGCATACCGTCAGGCGGTGAGCTGCTTTCTGCCCTTGTTGCGGCGTCTCTTGATGACGTTGCGGCCGCCCTG
>CALWKU010000051.1 GCA_944381345.1 uncultured Christensenellaceae bacterium | reverse complement strand
TGACGCAGCACCACCCAGTTCGGCGGCGGGTTGTCGAGAAGATATCTCTCCGCGCGCAGCTTGGTGATCGCATAGAAGTCATAGACGCTCGGCATGAGCGGATCGCCGACGCGGCCCCAGGGGTGTTTCCAGTCTCTGTTGCCGTACTCCGCGATCGTACCGATATGAACGTACTTGATCTCGTTCGCTCTCTTGGAGTTGCGGATGGCGTCGATCAGCTTGCAGGTTCCGTCGAAGTTCGCTTTCTTTGCGGACTTGGGATTGTGGTCCGACTTGGGCGGGATGACAGCCGCGCAGTGGACGACATAGTCGCTGCGGTCGACGCAGAATGCGCAATTTTGTTCGCTGTCGAGGTCGCCCATGACGACTTCGAGGTCTTCGCCGTACTTCGTTTGAAGTTTTGCCGCGAGCTTTTGGTTGGAAGGCTTGTCTCTGAGCAGGATGATGCTCTTGAACTTGCCGGTCTCCATGACGCTCTTAAGCACTTGGCTGCCCATCGAGCCGGAAGCTCCGGTGATAAACACAACTTTCTTGTTCATAATTCCTCCGATAGTGTGGTCCGGTGTTTGCCGTTTGATTTATTATAACATATAAGAGGCGAGTTATCAATGATTTTTCGAAAATTTTTACACAAATAATACACACTAACGCCGAGAAATCGAGGAGAGAGCGAAATGAATAAGTCAATACGCAAAACCGTTGTCGTCGCGGCGACGCTGATCGCGGCGTTGCTGCTGTTCGGGGGATGCGTCGGCGTACCACCGCTCACAGACGGCGAGCTGAGCAAAAGATTGGAATTCAACTGCAAATTCGACATAATGGAGGCGGGGCAGAGCAGACGCTATTTTGTCAGGATAAAGCCCGACGGTTCGATCGACGACGTTGAGTTTGACAGTTCCGATCCGTCCGTCGCAGAGGTGGCGGCGGACGGCGTAGTGACCGCGCGCGCCGCAGGTAAGACGACGATCAAAGCGATGTCGTCAAAGACGGGGTTTTCGGACTCGTTCGAGCTGACCGTATATGACGCGGTGATCGTGTCCGACGGCTCCGAAACGCCGTCGGAGCGTCTTGCCGAATTGGCGCTTTCGGAGGGCGGAAAAAGTGTTGCGATAAGCGGAGATTTTTCGATGCCCGTGTCTGTAAACTGTCATTTGACGTTGGCTGCGCTGTCCGATGCGAAGCTGTGCGATACCGTAGTGGAAAGCGGCGCGTCGCTGGTTGCGGAAGGGGTGACTTTCAGACAGTGCGGCAAAGCTGCCGCCGTCGTTGTCGAAGAGGGTGCGGCGTTTGCGGCTTTGAGATGTGCGTTTGCGTGCGATCCGTCAGCGAAGGAGACGGTCGCGTGCGAGGCGGACGAAGGGTTTTGTTCGCTTATGCTCGACGAGTGCGGATTTGCCGGTTTTGAGTGCGGAGTAAACATATGTCCGTCCGACGCAAAGATAGAGATAGAAGGCAATATCTTCGCTCGCTGCAAAACCGCCGTCAAGATCGACGCAGTCTTGCCGGGAGAGAGTAAAAATGCCAAAATGCGCGGTACGGTGGGAGGGAACATATTTTCGGGCTGCGACGAAACGGTGCGGCTTAACGCGTTCGGCGATGTAGTCGAATCGCTGAAAACGGACGACGCATAACGTAGACGGCGCGCACACGGATGCCGAATTTGCGTATATCCGTGCAAAACAGTTGAAAAATCCGTCGGTTCTGCTATAATATATTTACAGAACAAGAGAGAGGCAAAGGATATGCCAAGAAAGAAAAGGACGGAAAAGTACGCTCGGGAGGAACAACAGCTCGACGCCGTGACCATGATCCCGGACGAAGAACCGCAGGCGGAGTCTGTCGCCGATGCTCCGGCGGACGGAGCGCCTGTCATCGCGGAGTCTGCCGACGCGCCCGCCGAAGAGGGAGGAGCGCCCGTCGACAGCGTGATACGTATAGGCGAGACCGCCGACGGCGTCAAAAAGCTCAACGGATTCGACAGATTTTGGATCAAGGTGTGGTCGTACATCGTCACCGCTTTCAATGCGATGGCTAACGGCGTCAATTTCGTCATCGAAAAGATATTCAAAAAGCGCGTCCCCAATCGTTACATAATCGCCGTTTTGGCGACCGTAATCGTAATCTTGCTCATGCTTTTGCTCACCGCTCCGTTCAAGATAACCGTCAACGACGTCGAAGAACTTGAAATTTACAGCAACGGTTTGACGCCCGTCTATATGCGTGTCGGATCGGATGACCAGACGGGCTATTCCGTCTACAAGTGGGGCTATGCCAACAAAAAAGGGCGCATAGTCATTCCCTGCGAATACGACAATGTGACCGAGTTCAAACACGGAGTGGCGTTTGTCAACAAGATAGAGACGGCGGAGAACGGAATCAGCGAAAACTATTGGTTTCTGATCGATGAAAACGGCGATCCCCGCGGCGACGTCAGGATAGTTGCGGACGCGTCGGGTATGATTCCCGTCGGTGAGTTCGGCGACGATACCAAACTTGCGCCCGTCTATGTTGGAGGCAAGTACGGTTACATCAACACGCGCGGAGAGATGCAGATCACGCCCACCTACGACGATGCGGGCGAATTCATCGACGGCTATGCGCGCGTCAGACGCGGGGTGACGGAGTACTTCATCGACAAAAACGACGAGAGGCTCGGCGACATCGGGTACGAAGAGGTGCGCGACTTTTGCGAAGGTTTCGCCGCCGTCAAGCAAAACGATCTGTGGTCGTTCATAGATACCGACGGAGATATGCTGCTCAGCAACAAGACCCAGCTCGTCTTTGACAAGGTCACCGACTTCAACAAGGGATACGCCCTTGTCAAGAACGGCACCACGCTTTCCGTGATAGATAAGAAAGGCAACTTCGTCGTCACAGGCTATACTTTCAACGATCTCAAGATCGCGGAAAAATTCGACACTTCGTGGTGGTAAGACAGAGGAGTACAGTCGCAAGCGGCGCCAATGTGCGCCGCTTTTCATAGCCCGCTCAAAAGGGAGTCATACGCATATGTTTTGGGATGTTTTGAAAGACGCGGCGATCGACAGCGCCAAGGTGCTTGCGGTATTGCTGCCGATCACATTTTTGATCGCGCTGATCGAACCGCGCATTGCCGGCAAGATCAAGCTCGACGGCAGACTTGCGCCTCTCGTCGGAGTGACGGCGGGGCTGTTTCCCCAATGCGGTTTCAGCGTCGTTGCGACCGATCTCTATCAAAAACGTCACATCACAGTAGGTACGCTGATGGGAGTGTATTTGGCGACTTCCGACGAGGCGCTGCCCATCTTTCTTGCCGATCCCGACAAGGCTCTGCACATTTTGCCGCTGCTTGCGTTCAAGTTTGTCGTCGGACTGATCGTCGGCTATACCGCCGACGCGCTCTGCGTGCGCGGCAGACGCGAAGTCGACGCGCACAACGCCGACTGCGCGCATGCGCCGACAGTGCATTTCGGTTGCTGCCGCCACAGCATAGAGAGCGGAGGCAAGACGCCGGAATACGGCACGCCTACGCACCCGGATCAAGGACTAGTACGCAACGAAAACGAACACGGGCACGAACATTTTGAACGCGACGATGACTGCCGGGACAGCGAAAGTGAGGGCAAAAGCGCGCGGGCAAAGCGTCGCCTACGGCAATACCTCGTCCATCCTCTCGTACACAGTATGAAGATATTTGTCTACGTCTTTGTCGTCAATATTTTGTTCGGGCTGCTCATCGCCGAGGTCGGCGAGGACAGGCTGATCGAGTTTCTTTCGGCAAACAAGTATGTCGCACCGCTCTTTGCGGTCGTGGTCGGGGCGATTCCCAACTGCGCGTCGTCGGTCGTGATCAGCGATCTCTATCTTTTGGGCGGGCTTGGTTTCGGCGCTACGCTGGGCGGATTGCTGATGAATGCGGGGATAGGATTTGCCGTATTGCTCAAAGACCGCAAACATTTCAAGCGCAGTCTTGCGATCATAGGCGCGATGTTCGCCGTATCGCTTGCGTGCGGATACGCCGTCTCGGCTGTTTTTTCGTTTAGCGAATTCCCGATGCCGTAAACGGCGCTTCAATTTAATTAATTGTACAGATTATTATATATAGAATAAGCGCAGATAAAGCGTGCCCTTGTGCGTCCGTGCAGGTAAGTGCGGACGCGAAACTAAAAAAGTTTTGTAAAATTTTGTTCAAACCTCTTGATATGCGCGTGATTATATGATATATTATTGTTCCCACCGTAAGGCGACGGGGTTTTTGGGCTAAGTCGAGACGAATTTTGAAGTGTGCGACAAAGTTTGAAAAAACTTTTGAAAAACATTGAAAATTTTGTTGACAACAAAGCAAGCCTGTGGTATTATGGTGAGGCTGTCGCGGAAAGGGCGGCGGCAAGAACATTGAAAACCGAATAGGAAGGAAGGGAGCAGTTGAGGCGCGAAAGTGACAAAAACTGTTTTCTTTCAGAGAGTAAGTGTACAAAAAACTACACGAAGTCAATATGAGAGGAAAGAGTTAGAGATTGAACTTAAGAGTTTGATCCTGGCTCAGGACGAACGCTGGCGGCATGCCTAACACATGCAAGTCGAACGGAGACAGCAATGTCTTAGTGGCGAACGGGTGAGTAAC
>CALWKU010000050.1 GCA_944381345.1 uncultured Christensenellaceae bacterium | reverse complement strand
TCAAGCAAAAGTAAGTCTTTTTTGCACAAACACCGTCCCCGGGGCTTGACTCGGGGTCGTTTGTATTTCGTCGGAGATAATGCATTGCAAACATCGTGTTGTCAATAATAAATTATTGCAAAGCGTGCGCACATGAATTATAATGGACGTATGGACAACAGGGATTTAGACGCCTCGGGCGTCAAGGTCGTCGGGCTTGAGATGAGCTATTTCGGCTCGGCACCGTCGGTACAGGATTGGAGTTTTGAGCTGCCCGCGGGCGGCAGGCTGTGCATTTTCGGTATGCACAATCAAGGCAAGACCGCGCTCCTGCGCGCGTTGGCGGGGCTTGAAGATTACGGCGGAAGCATTCGCGTCGCGGGCAATGAGGTGCGCGACATCCCGGTCAAAGAGACGCCGATCGCGTTCAGTTTCGATCTCGGCAGTCTTATGACGGGCAAGACCGCGCTCAAAAACATCGTCCGTCCGCTCGAATTGCGCAAGGCGGACGAAAAGTATGTCAATATGCGGCTCGCGTATGTGACGCGTCTGTTCGACATCGAGGATCTGCTCAACGTCAAGGTCAAAGATCTTACTCCCGTGCAGTGCGCCAAGGTGCTTTTGGCGCGCATATTCGTCCGCGAGTGCGCGCTCTATCTCGTCGACGACGTCTTTTCCGGCATGGGCTACACATCGCGGCGCGAGGCGTTCGACGCGTTCGTCACCGCGGTGGGTAAGACGGACGCTACGGTCGTTTACGCGACCGATCGAATGTACGAGGCAAGGATGTTCGGCGGCAGGATCGCCGTCGTTTACGGCGGCGTCCCGCAGCAGATAGACGAATATTTCAAGCTGTACAGCGATCCCGGCTCGCTGTCCGTCGTGCGCAGCATAGACGACTATGTCGGCGTGGTCGGCGCAACGCTCAAAAAAGGCGAAAAGGGCTGGACCGTCGGAGTGTTCGGGCACGACATCGACGCGCCCGAGCCGATATCCGACACCTATGCCAACAAGCGCGTGCTTTGTTGCGTCTATCCCGAGTTTGCTGCCGCAACGTCCGATCCCGAAGGCGAGTGGACCGCCGACAGGTCCATCAGCACCAAGAGCGGAAGGCTTGTGCGCTTTGTGCGCGAGGACGGCATAGTATATGTCAAGAACGCGGACATCGCGCTCGGCGGAAGGGCGAGCGTGCGAGTTTTCGGCGTGGGCAATCTGTTCGATCGCATAAGCGAATTCAAGATCAACAAGCAGAGGGAACAATGAAGAGAAAAGTTTTGATCGCGGCGGCGGTGGTTTTTGCGTTGGCGGCGATGTCGCTCGGCGCGTGCACATGGTACGGCGCGGGCAGAGGAGTAGATCTTCCGTCCGAGGCGCCGTTTGCGCAACAGGTGATAGAATATTTCGATGCGTATTACTACGAGGACATCGATTGGAGCGAGTTCCAATATCAGCTCGGCGCGGCGATCGCGGACGGAGTGGACAACTTTTCGGGCTTGTACGAGACCGGGCCCGTCAACGCGTCGTCAAAGATGATAGGCGCGACTTTTACTTCCAATGTCTATAACGAACATTTCGTCTCGAGATTGAACGCAAACTCGCCCGCCGAAACGGCGACGCCGTATCAGGTGTTCGACTATCTCAACGGCGTGAGCTACGACGGCACGCTCGCCGAAGAAATGATGGGTACGGTCGGGCTAAAACGCGGCGACGAGATCGTCGGACTGAAGACGAGCGGGGACGCGTCGGGCTTCACGCGCGTGCAAAACCTCGAAAGCAGCGTTTTTAGTCAATACACCTCCTCGCTCGACACGCTCGATATGAAGATACATCGCTATATCTATGACGAAAACGGCGAAAGGAAGCTTGCGTACGAGCTTTGGTTCCGCATAGAAAAACAGGTCTTTCACTCCGACACCGCGCGTTATATCGACGGCAACGATATAGGGCTTGGCGACGGGTTCGGGTATATCTCGCTCAGCGAGTTCGGCGACACCGCGGTCGACGACTTTGCCGCGGCGGCTCAGGCTTTTGCAGACGACCCGTCGTCGCCTACGATGCTGCTGCTCGATCTTCGCGGCAACGGCGGCGGCAAGAGCGATATTCTCGGTTTTATCGCGTCCTATTTTGTAGCCGACGGCAGCGACAGCGTGCCCATGGCGCGCTACGTCTACAACACCGGCGGAGGCAGAGACGGCGAGACGTGGTTCAACACATCGCGCTCGATAGCGAGCGTAAAGGAGGAGGGCAAGACGCTGACCTCGTTCAATTTCTATGAAGAAATCGAGGGCTTCAAAGTCGCCGTTCTGACAGACGGAAACACAGCGTCGAGTTCGGAATTGCTGACTTGGACGATCGACTTTTACAGCCCCGACGGCGTGCCCACGGTCGGCACGACCACTTACGGCAAGGGAGTAGCGCAAACCGTGATCCGCTTGGCGAACGGCAAATACGAACTGTGGATCACCAACGGAAAATATTATCTCCCTCTCGACATCGGCGGCGAAGTCGTATGGGAGACGTCCATCCACGGCGTCGGCATCTCGCCTTCGGAGGAAAACGTCGTCTCGACATCGAAAGTGTTCGACTACCGCTACGATCCCGTGATCGTGCGCGCAGCGGCTGCGCTGGCAAACAATTGAACAACGTGCGGCAAGCGATTGACAAAGCGCTTGCCGCCGCGCTATAATATCGACGCGGGCGAGCGGATACGTCCTCTCGCACGACACATCAACACGCGTTCCCGATCGATGGATCACCGGAGAGAAGGGTGGAGCGGTCATTCGTTTCGCTTTTCTCCGCCGTTGCGGAGATTTTTTTCGGGAAAAGGAGTTATTTATGGCAAGAATAGGCGTAGTCGGCATCGTCATCCGCCCCGGAGGCGACAATGTCAAGGCGGTCAACGCGCTGCTCTCCGAGTTTGCCGATATCATCGTCGGCAGGATGGGCGTGCCCGACAGAGAGAGCGGCATCAACACGATCTCCGTCATCGTCCGCGGTGAAAACGAGCGCATCTCCGCGCTGTGCGGCAAGCTGGGACGCGTGGACAGCGTGCGCGTCAAGTCGGCGATAGTCGCCGCCGACGCGCCCCAAGAATGATATAGTTTGAGGTGTGATATGAAAAAATTTTTGACAGTAATGCTCGCGGCGGCTCTCGCCGTCGCCGCGCTCGCGTTTGCGGGCTGCAACGATCCCGAACAGCCGCAGGACGGCTATACCTTCGTCGTCCCCGACGGCGCGCCC
This sequence comes from uncultured Christensenellaceae bacterium, assembly GCA_944381345.1. Classification (GTDB taxonomy): domain Bacteria; phylum Bacillota; class Clostridia; order Christensenellales; family UBA3700; genus Ornithoclostridium. The sequence continues at coordinate 6,939 of CALWKU010000050.1, read as the reverse complement.
GCGCTCGGCGCGGTGAGCCTTTTGAACGACGTTCCGGACGGCATAAAGTCGGTTGAGATCGTTCCCGCAAACACCATCTCGCAAAGGGCGGTGCAGTCGGACATCGCGGTCGTCCCCGCCAACCTCGCCGCCAACCTCTTCAACAAGGGGCAGGACGTCAAGTTGGTCGGAACGGTCACGCACGGCAATCTTTTCGTGCTCGGCACGTCTAATTCCGTAAACGCGCTTGCCGACCTCGAGGGAAAACTCGTCTTTTCGATAGGGCAGAACAGCGTGCCCGACTATGTGTTCCGAACCCTCCTCGAAGAGGCGGAGCTTGACGTCGTGCAGGGCGATGCCGCGCAAGAGGGTAAGGTCACGATCCGCTATTTTGCGGACGGATCAGCCGTTATGCAACAGCTCATCGCCGCCAAGGGAGAGGGTATAGACGCCGTCGGCGTGCTTGCCGAACCGGCGGTCGCCAACGCGATAAATAATGGCATGGTCGAATTGTTCGACTTGCAGAGCCTTTGGCAACAGCATACCGGCGCGGATACGCCCGGATATGCGCAGGCGGTGCTCATCGTCAAGGGCGACGTCGCAAAGGACAAGGTCTTTATGGACGAGCTGATCGCCGCGTTCGATGGCAACGGCGCGTTCGTCTCCGAACACAGCGCAGAGGTCGCCGGAATAATCGCGAAAGTCTATCCTCAAAGCTCGTTCGCGGCGCAGACATTCACCGCCGAGACGCTTGAAAGATGCAATTGCGGTTTCATGACCGGCGCGGCGTGCAAGGCGGAGTTTGAGGCGATGGCTGACGCGATCATGAGAATCAACGCGCAGGCGATCGGCGGCAAGCTGCCCGACGCGGCGTTCTACTATGCCGGATGACGACCGCCGGAAAGAAAAAGGTATTGAAGCGGCTGTCGTCCGCGCTGTATCCGCTCGGGGCGGCGGCGTTCATAATCGCGCTTTGGGCGATCACCGCGGCGGCAGTCGGCGAGGAGCTGCTCGTGCCGTCGATAGGCGCGACTTTGCGGGGACTTGGCGATATGCTGGGCGAAAAGGCGACCTATGCGGCGGTAGGCGGCACGATTTGGCGCGCTCTCGCCGGATGGGCGATAGCTCTCGTCGCGGCGGCGGTCTTTGCCGCGCTTGCGATTGCCTGCAAGCCCGCAAAGAAGCTGTTTGCGCCGTTCATGTCCGTGATGCGCTCGGTGCCGACAATGTCCGTCATCATGCTCGCGCTACTGTGGGTGACGAGCGGACAAATGCCGCTCGTCGTCACGTTTATGACGTTGTTCCCCGTTCAATATTCGGCGATGATCGCCGCGTCCGAGGCTGTCGATCCAAAATTGATCGAGATGGCAAAGATATACCGCGTCCCGGCGCGGACGCGCGTGTTCAGGATGTATCTGCCGTGCATGACGCCGCAGATCGTCGAAGGCGTGCGCTCGACGCTGTCGCTGACGCTCAAAGTCACGATTGCCGCAGAGGTGCTTGCGCAGACGCGCGACAGCATCGGCGCGGGAATGATGCAGTCGCAGAGCTTTTTGCAGACCGACCGCATCCTCGGCTGGACAGTGATAGCGATCGTTGCGGGAGCGCTCGCAGAGGCGTTCGTCACGTGCGCCGCCTGGGCGGCAAGGAGGATATATGCTGTCCGTCAAGGGGCTTAAACTTTCTTACGGAGACAAAAAGATATTCGACGGCTTCGACCTCGAGGTCGGGGACGGCGAAGTCGTCTGTATTCTCGGCAGATCCGGCTGCGGAAAGACGAGCCTGCTCAATTGCATTGCCGGCGCGGTCGCTTGCGGCGGCGAGATAAAAGGAGCGGAGCAGGGCGTAGCATACCTTTTTCAAGAACCGCGACTCATACCCGCGCTAACCGCCGCGGACAACGTGCGCTTTGCGGTAATGCATCTCTACGAGGACGATAAGACGCTCGATGCGGAAATAGACAAGGTGTTTTCAAGCCTCGGTATAGACGGCTTGCAGACAAGACTGCCCTCAAAGATGAGCGGGGGACAGGCGGCGCGCGTCGCGTTGGCGCGGGCGCTGTGCCATCCGTCCGACGTGTTGCTGACAGACGAGCCGTTCGGCGCGCTTGACATCGCGGTCAAATTGTCGTTGACCGAATATCTGGCAAACGCGCTTAAAGCGCGTCCGCGCACCGTCGTCATGGTCTCGCACGGTATCGACGAATGCTTCGATCTCGCCGACCGCATACTCGTCCTCGGCGGCGATCCGTGCCGAGTCTCGTACGAGACAGAGATCTCCGAGCCTCGCGGCGAAAGAACGGATATCGCACACAGGAGCGAAAAAACCGAGTGCATAAAGCGCGCTTTGACTTTTTGCGGTTAATTTAGTTTTTTCAATGTCATGTTGATAGCGGCGTCGTCCGGAAGTCGGACGACGCCGCCGTTTTGCGGTTTCTTTGAGCCGCTCATGCTCATCAGCAGAGGGAGCAGCGCGCTGATGTCTCCGCCTCCGTTCACCGCGGACAGCAGAGGTTTGAGAGAGGGATCCTGTGCGGCGAGCGCCGCGAATAGCTGTTCGTTCATATTAGATAATATGCGCTGCGCGCCGCGTATATGCTCGGTGTCGCAAAGCAGACGTCTTGCATATACTGCGTGGCAGGAGGGTCTATGAAAAGATATTTCGACGATCTCGATCCCGCGCTCGCCGCCGCTGCGGAGCGCGCAAGGGCGGAGGGGAAGCTGAACGACGCGGCTTTGGAGGACTTTTTCGCACGCGTCAGACCGTTTTTGGACGAAGTGCAGATACAGAGGCTGCGCGCGATGATAGACAAGCTCAAAACGGGAGAGTGAGCATAGTCATCTGCCGACAAGCAATCTCACCGTCCGAACCAGCTTTTCGATGTGGTAAGGGGTGTTGCAAAAGCCTATGCCCACGCGCACCGTGCCGGTGGTTTCTGTGCCGAGGAATCGATGCATCAGCGGCGCGCAATGCAGTCCCGCGCGGACTGCGATGTTGTTGTCGTCAAGCGCGTCGGCGACTTCGGACGAGTCAAAGCCCGACACCGTGAACGATATCACTCCGCTGCGGGCGCTTGCGAGCGTCTTTACGCCCTTTATCGACGACAGCGCGCGGCACGCGCTTTCGGAAAGAGCCGCTATGCGCGAGTTTATCGTCTCGAAGTTGGCGTAAGTCCACTTGGCGGCGGCGTACATCCCGGCTATGCCGCACGCATTGAGAGTGCCGCTTTCAAAGCCCTCGGGTATGCCGTTGGGCTGCACGAGCGAAAGACTGTCCGTGCCGGTGCCGCCCGCGCGAATAGGTTTCAAGGGGATGTCTTTGTCAAATACGAGCATGCCTACGCCCTGCGGACCGTGAAGCCCCTTGTGCGCGGCGATCGCGTACATAACGCCGCGTCTGCCGGCAAGGGGAGGGGCGGCGTGTCCCGCCGATTGCGCGCCGTCGACGAGGACGATAATATTTTTTTGCGCGCACAGGTCGCAAATTTTTGCAACGTCGTTGACGACGCCTGTGACGTTGGACATGCCGTTGACGGCGACCAGCTTTACGTCGTCCGTCAACAGCGGCGCGACGTCCTTCGCAGTCACGCAAAGCCCTTCGGACGGAGAGGCGTAGACCACTTTGACGCCCGCTTCGCGGCGCAAGGAATCGAGAGGACGAAGTACCGAGTTGTGTTCGGTGACAGTGGTCACGACGACGCCGCCGGAAAGATATTCTTTCAGCCCGAACAGCGCGAGATCGAGCGCCTCGGTACAGCCCGAGGTAAATACTCCGGCGTAATTTTCGTCCGCGCCGAGCAGGGTCAGCATCCCTTCGCGCGCGCCGTTGACCCGTTCCGCACAGGCTATCGCGTCCGCATGTGTTCCGCGTCCGGGATTTGCGCTTTCCGAGCATTCGCGCATCATCGCCTCGAACATACACTGCGGTTTGAAACGCGACGTCGCCGCATTGTCCAAATAGATCATATCCACCTCACCTTTAATACGCTTTTTCAATATATTGTATTGAGCGATTGTCCCGATAATGCCGCGCGATACATACGCTTTCGTGAGGTGGATATGTATTTGCTCGTGTTTTCTTCGCGCGCGGCGGCAATGCGGGTCAAGGCGAGGCTGGACGCCGCCGGTATATTCGTTCAAGCGGTCTCAACGCCCGTAGGCATGGGTAAGAGCTGCGGTATATCTCTAAAAGTTTGGGACGCGTCGCGCGCCGCAGGCGCGGCGATCGCCGAGGGCGCGTCCGTGTACGCAAAGGGTCCGCAAGGCTGGGTGCGGACGGCATAAAAAACGCCCCTCGCGGGGCATATATCAATTTCGTTCGCGTGCGGCGGCGGCATGCGCGGCGCGCACCTTCGCCGCAAGTTCTTTGGGCGATTCGATCTCTATCGCGTCGCCGAACGACAGCAATTTTGCGAAGGTAGCGTCGTTGTCGTACACGTCGCCGCGCGCGGAATATCCCTTGTCCGTTCTGCGCACGTTCTCTATCCCGAGCCACTCCTCCACGTCGTAGCGCGCCTTCTCGCTTGCATGAATCACTATGTGCGTCTTTTGTTTGCGGGTGGGGTCTGCAAGATCCCAGCTTCGCTCAAAGCGGTCGGGGATCACATAGTCGGACGCCGTAGTCATTATGTGGGTGATGCGCGACAGCTTGAACATACGCATCGCCAGTTCGCGCCGACAGCGGGCGAAAACATACCAATTGCCGTTGTTATATACGAATATGTACGGCTCGATCACTCGCTCGGAGACCTCGCCGCGGCGGTTGTGATAGCATATCTCCACCGCCTTGCGCGACTTTTTGGCTGCGGACAGCGCGTCTAGCTTGGCGCCGAAAGCGTCGCCGAGCGGAGTGTCCGAAAAGTCGACGGCAAAGTCCTCGTTGGCAAAGCCCGCAGCTCCGGACGCAGGTCTCATCGAGTTGAGTTTGAGCAATATCTTTTCCTTTGCCGCGGTGGGGGAGGAAAAAGACTCCGTCGCCGCGATCATCAATTGCAGCTCAGCCTTTGAAAACAGCATACCCGGCATGCGGTAGTCGCTGCCTATCGATATGCCGCCGCCTTTGCCCTTGCTGCTGACGACGGGGATGCCGGACGCGGACAGCACGTCTATGTAACGGTAGACGGTGCGTTCGGAAACTTCGAGGCGTTCGGATAATTGTTTTGCGGTGAGTTTGTCGTGGGCGAGCAGCTCAAGCAACATGATGAAAGTATCTGCGACCATTGAGTCCTCCTTCGTTTTCAATTGTACCACGAGCCCGCCGCGCCGTCAATGTTATATACGGAAAGTTGTACGTATCGAGCGCTAAATTGGGTAACATATGTTGCGTATTTGAGGAATTTAAGCGTCGAAAAAGGGCGCTTTTCGGAGGATATGATACAAAATATGGCTAAAATGTCCGATAACTCATTTTTTTGTATCAAATTTTTTGACATTAAAACAGTGTTGCGATAAAATATCGTCATAAAAATTCGAACACAATTTTTGAGGTGTATATATGAACGCTTATGTGCAAAGAGTACTCGACGATCTCATCGAGCGCAACCCCGGTCAGCCCGAGTTCCATCAGGCGGCGACCGAGATCCTCACATCGCTCTCTCTCGTTTTTGACAAGCATCCCGAATACGAAAAACTCGGTCTTTTGGAAATGCTCGTCGAGCCGGAAAGAGTCATCATGTTCCGCGTTCCCTGGGTGGACGACGCCGGTAAGGTACACGTCAACAAGGGGTACAGGGTGCAGTTCAACAGCGCGATAGGTCCCTACAAGGGAGGCTTGCGTTTCCATCCGTCGGTCAATTTGTCCATCATTAAGTTCTTGGGCTTTGAACAGATCTTCAAGAACTCTCTGACCGGACTTCCCATCGGCGGCGGCAAGGGCGGTTCCGACTTCGATCCCAAGGGCAAGAGCGACGGCGAAGTCATGCGCTTCTGCCAATCCTTTATGAGCGAGCTTTATCGCCATATCGGCGCAGATACCGACGTGCCCGCAGGCGACATCGGCGTCGGCGGCAGAGAGATCGGCTATCTGTTCGGCTATTACAAAAAGCTTGTCAACGAACACGTCGGAGTGCTGACGGGTAGAGGTCTGACCTACGGCGGTTCGCTCGTCCGTACCGAGGCGACCGGTTATGGTCTCATCTACCTCATGGAGGAGATGCTCAAAGAGAAAAATTTGTCTTTCGACGGCAAAAAGGTCGTCATCAGCGGCAGCGGCAACGTGGCGATCTACGCCCACGAAAAGGCCAACAAGCTGGGTGCGACCGTACTTGCGATGAGCGATTCTTCCGGCTATATCTACGACGACAACGGCATCGTCCTCGAGACCATCAAACTCATCAAGGAGCGCAATCGCGGACGTATTTCCGAATATGTCAAGTATCACCCGACTGCTAAGTTCGTAGAGGGCTGCAAAGACATTTGGAGCATTCCCTGCGACATCGCGCTTCCGTGCGCCACACAAAACGAACTTGACCTCAATGCAGCCAAGACTTTGGTCAAAAACGGCGTCAAGGCGGTAGGCGAGGGCGCAAATATGCCCTGCACGATCGAGGCGGCGGAATTCTTTCAAAACCACGGCGTCCAATTCGCTCCCGCAAAGGCGGCAAACGCCGGCGGCGTCGCCTGCTCTGCCTTGGAGATGGCGCAGTCCAGCATGAGAACGTTCTGGTCGTTTGAAGAGGTCGACGAAAAGCTCAAGCATATCATGATCAACATCTTCCACAACATCAAGGACGCAGCCGAAAGATACGGCATGAGCGGCAACTACATCATCGGCGCGAACATTGCGGGCTTTGAAAAGGTAGCCAATGCAATGTCCGTTCAGGGTGTGTGTTAAGGTTGACCGCGCAAGCGGGGTGAGGGCAAGGTTTTGAGCGGACCTTTTGCGCGCATACGTCGTCTTGCCCCTCGCTAAGACCGCAGAGGGTATTGAGCTTCGGGGACGCGACTCGTCTGCGCGCAAAAT
>CALWKU010000049.1 GCA_944381345.1 uncultured Christensenellaceae bacterium | reverse complement strand
GTTTTTTGTGTCAAAAATTGTGTCAATTCGGGGGACGATCCGCCTTGTCATTTCTTCCCACGTTTTCGCGCTCGCTTTGCGGCGCGGAACTGAAATGGTCAATACCCTCTGCGGTCTTAGCCGCGCGCCGACGCGCGCTCTCCTTCCCGCCGATGTAACAAGCAAATAAATTAAGACCGCGCAAGCGGGGTGAGGGCAAGCCGGCAAAAAATACCGACAGCGTTTTGCCGTCGGCGTTGTTTGCCGGTGCGAAGCAGTTTTGACGTAGGGATTTTGCGCGCAGACGAGTCGCGTCCCCGAAGGTCAATACCCTCTGCGGTCTTAGCGAGGGGCTAGACGAAGTATGCGCGCAAAAGATCACGTCAAAACCTTGCCCTCATCCCGCTTGCGCGGTCCTTAAAAAAACTTCGAGCATACTATACCGCTTGGCGGTGTAATTGTTTTTGACCATCTTTTCGAGATTGTCCGACGAGCCGACGAGGACAGCCATCTCTTTGGCTCGTGTGACGGCGGTATAGAGCAGATTGCGGGTGAGGATCATATAGTTGCCACTCATCAGCGCGATGATGACGACGGGGAATTCCGAGCCTTGCGATTTGTGGACGCTGATCGCATAGGCGAGGGTGAGGTCGTCAAAGTCGCCTTGCATATATTTGACGCGTTTGCCGTCGTCAAACAGAACGGTCATCGACGGAACGACGGGGTCGATCTGTTCGATCCTGCCGATGTCGCCGTTGAACACGCCCGCTCCTGCTCCCCCCTCCTCATCCGTCCATTGCAGGTCGTAATTGTTGACGGTGTGCATGACCTTATCTCCGGTACGGAACGTTCGCAAGCCCACTTTGAGTTCCGTCTTGCCCCTCGCGGCGGGATTGAGCGCATTTTGAAGGGTGTCGTTCATATTTTCGACGCCGATAACGCCCTTTTTCATCGGGCAAAGCACCTGAATGTCCATGGGCTTTACTGCGGCGTATGCGGGGATACGGCGCGTGACCATATCCGTGACGGTCAAGAGTATATCCTCCGGATCGGACTTGTTGTCGAAGAAAAAGTCGCGGCTGCGATTGTTGAGAACGGGCATCTTGCCGGCGTTGATGCGGTGGGCGTTTTCGACGATAAGACTGTCGTCGCTTTGGCGGTATATCTGCGTAAGGTAGCTGACGGGGACAATGCCGCTTGCGATCATATCGGCAAGCACATTGCCTGCGCCGACCGACGGAAGCTGATCCTTGTCGCCGACCATTATCAGTCTGCCGCCGAACTTGATCGCCTTGATCAGCGCATTGAACACATAGTCGTCGCACATACTGACTTCGTCGACGATGATGACGTCCTCGTCGAGTTTGGTCGACTCGTTGAACATAAACTTGCCCTTGCCGTCCGAAAAATCGAGGTCGAGCAGCCGGTGTATCGTCTTTGCCTCTACCCCTGTGGTCTCGGTGAGGCGCTTTGCCGCCCTACCCGTCGGAGCGCACAGACAGACGGTGTAATTACGACTGCGCAACAGATGTATTATGCATTTGACGATCGTGGTCTTGCCGGTGCCCGGTCCGCCTGTGATGATGTTGACGCCCTTCATAAGGCAGCTGCGCACAGCCTCCGCCTGCGAGGAATGCAGCTTGATCTTGTTGAGCTTTTCGTACAGAGCGATCTCCTCGTCCGCGTCGAGAGGCAGGCTCGCTGTGTTGGCGAGCATCGCCCTGACGTATGTCGCGATCGACTTTTCGCACACATAGTTGCCCGCAAGCATATCGACGGTCTCGCCGTCCTTGTCGAGTCTGACGATCTTGCCCGTGACCTCGCAATCCTCGACCATATCCTTGATCAGCGTCTCTGCGTCGAGCGCGTCGAGGCGCAGCAGCGAATCCACTTCTGCGACGAGTTTGTTCTCGGGCAGATAGGTGTCGCCGTTTTTGTTGGCTGCCTCTTTGAGTACATGAACGACCGCCGCGGCAATTCGGAAACGGCTGTCGGGAGCAACGCCTATCTGCGCCGCGATCTTATCTGCGGTCAAAAAGCCTACGCCTTCGATGTCGTCGACGAGTTTGTAGGGATTGCTTTCGACGATCTTGGCGGTGGACTTGCCGTACGCCTTGAATATCTTGACCGCAAGGTTGAGCGAAACGCCGTAATTTTGAAGATAAACGATCGTGTCCTGCATCTCTTTGAGCGAGAGCATGGACTCCTGTATGGCAAGCGCCTTTTTGAGCGAAATACCCTTGATCTCGGCAAGCCGCGCGGGCTGGTGTTCGATGACGTCGAGGGTCTTTGCTCCGAACTTCTCGACGATCGCATACGCTGTTACCTCGCCCACGCCTTTGAACAGACCTCCCGAGAGATACTTGAAGATCGCCTCTGTGGAAGTGGGCGGCAGCACCTTGACCGACGTCGCGGAAAATTGCTCGCCGAACCGGACGTTTTTGACCCAATTGCCCTCCATCTCCAACGTCTCGCCCTCGGTGACGGGCGGAAACACCCCGACAGCGGTGAACGGCAGCGCGTCCCCCTGCATATAGAGGACGCAGTAGCCGTTGTCGGCGTTGCGAAAAATAACTTCAAGCACTGTACCTTTCATCTAAATATTATGACTCCCTGCCCTCTTTGAAGCGGACGGCGGCAAACTAAAACTGTGTTTACAAACACGGGCTCCTGTTATTTCGGATATTCCGTGCGCGGATCTTCCTTGATATCGTCCAAGTATCTCTTTACATAGAACTTCGCCATTGCAAGGTTTTGTTCCGACCAATTGCCGCACTCTGCCGGCTTTGCGCCGGGGATATCTCCGTCGAAAGACAGAACAAACTCGCACATTTGCGTCACGAGCGGCAGCGCGTCGCGCGCCGAAAGGTTGCCGAACATAAGCAGATAAAACCCGGTACGGCAGCCCATAGGTCCGAAGTAAACGACGTCGTCTTTGCGCGCGCCGTTACGCAAAAATGTCGCGCCGATATGCTCTATCGTGTGCACGGCGGGCATATCCATCACCGGCTCGCGGTTGGGCGCGGTGAAGCGCAGATCGAACGTCGTGACGACTACGCCGTCCCTATTATCCCTGCGCGAAACATACAGCCCCGGCAGCAGTCTTTCGTGGTCGACGGAAAAACTTGCGATCCTCTCCATTGTTCACCTCGTGAGCTTGTGCGCTCTCATTGATTATACCATTATCTTCGTCCGCGCGCAACGCAAGCGCACACCCAATAAAAAATTGTTGACTTTGACGCTCGCGTTATTTTATACTATTGAAGAAAAGGAAAACCTCGCGGGGAGTAGTCGGCGCATGGCGCAATTAGCCGCTAACACGAAGGCATCGCCTTCCGGTTTAATTTCAAATGACGAGACCGCGGATCGACGACGTCGGTCTGCGGTTTTCAGAACTATAAGAGGAGCATGATATGGATTTCTTGATCAACACAATCCAAGCGGTCGAATGGTATCACGTCGTGATGTGGGTCATAGGCGGGCTTTTGATCTTTCTTGCGATCAAGTTTGACATGGAACCGTCGCTTTTGTTGCCCATGGGCTTCGGCGCGATCCTTGTCAATATCCCCCTTTCCAACGTCGTCACTTCGGAAGAAGGCATAGGCATCATCGATTGGCTGTTCGACATAGGCATAGGCGCGTCCGAAGCGATGCCTATATTGCTGTTCATCGGCATAGGCGCGATGATAGACTTCGGGCCGTTGCTTTCCAACCCCAAGCTGTTCCTGCTGGGCGGCGCGGCGCAATTCGGCATCTTCATGACGCTGTTGCTCGCAACGCTTGTCGGCTTCGGGCTGAACGACGCGGCGTCCATCGCGATCATTGGCGCGGCGGACGGGCCAACCTCGATCGTCGTTGCGCAGGCTCTCGGCAGCAAATATCTCGGACCGATCACTATCGTCGCCTACTCGTATATGGCGCTCGTCCCGATCATACAGCCCGCGGTCGTCAAACTGATGACGACCAAGAAGGAGCGCCTCATCCGCATGGAATACAATTCCACTCAGGTGTCGCGCACTACCAAGATACTCTTCCCCATCGTCGTCACGGTGGTCGCGGGACTCATCGCTCCCAAGTCGCTGGCTTTGGTAGGATTCCTGATGTTCGGCAACCTGCTGCGCGAATGCGGCGTGCTGAGATTGATGTCCGAGACTGCGCAAAACATCCTTGCCAACCTGATCACTCTGCTTTTGGGTCTCACGATCGCGTCGCAGATGAGGGGCGAGGACTTTCTGCAGGTCGAGACTTTGCTCATCCTCGCGCTCGGACTTCTGGCGTTCATCTTTGATACCGCGGCGGGCGTCGGCTTTGCCAAGGCGATGAATTTGTTCTCCAAAAAGAAGATCAACCCGATGATCGGCGCGGCTGGCATTTCCGCCTTCCCGATGTCGGCGAGAGTCATCCAAAAGATGGGACTCAAAGAAGATCCAACCAACCACCTGTTGATGCACGCGATAGGCGCCAACGTCTCGGGTCAGATCGCTTCGGCGATCGTGGGCGGACTGATCATCAGTCTGGTACTCGCTTGAGGAGGTGCGCGATATGAAAAGCAATGTTTTGAAAAAGGTATTCACCGGCACGCTGTTGTGCCTGATAGTGCTGCTGACCGTGTTCGCGTTCGGACAAACGGCGGTCGCCGAAGATAGCGCTCCCGCCGACGAGGTCGTCGAAACTCCCGCCGAGGGGACTGAGAGTGAAACCCCCGACGAGGACGCCGCTCCCTCCGAGGACGACTCCATCGTCGATCTGCACTTTGACAAGGACAACGTCATCGCCGCGCTCAACATCATGTGGAAAGGAGTGTTGGCGATCTTCATCACGATAGCGATCATCATCGTTGTGTCGATATTGATGAACAAGGCGTGCAACAAGGCGTCCGAAGCAGTCAAAAAGAAACAGGAGCGCATTGAAACTCAAATGCGCAGCGAAGAGAAAGAAAACAGGGAATAATTCGAAAAACCGCCGCGGCGACGTTGCCGCGGCGGTTTTTTATCTTCTTACTTTACAAAAGGGATACCGTCCGTCTTGTAGACCTTGACATAGTCTATGACGAACTCGGAGACAAAGTCTTTACCGCCCTCGTTGGACGTGATCTCTCCTCCCCAAGTGTATTTGTTGTCGGGATTGGACGGATCGGCGCTGTCGTACGCGCCCGCGATCTCGACCGAAAGCTCCAGATATTCGGCGGCTTCGCTCGGACAGAAATCCGTCTCCCATGTCAGCATTCCGTTGACGAAAAACTTGTAACCGTCCTCGTCCCAGTAGACTCCGTAGGTATTGAAACTGTCATAGATCCCTCTTTCGACCTTGTAGTAGGGCGACTGTTTGGACTCGTGTTCGTCGCCGTAGCCGAACGCGTGGATAGTGTGGAACGCTGTGTCTTTGTACTTATCATCCATTTTCGGATCATCGTAATACGCACCCTCGACGACGTCTATCTCCGTGCCGTTTCCGTCGGCGGTCATATCGGGCGAATTGAGCCAAAACGCGCCCCATTGCCCCGCGCCTGCCGGCAGCTTGCAGCGCACTTCGGCATAGTATCCTCCGCCCTCAAACCGGCGTTCGGAGACGATCGCGCCGGTGTACCACCCCGCGCCGAACGTGCCGTCCTCAAGATACTCGGTCGTGATGACGAGATTTCCGTCCACGGCTTCGATCTGTCCCATATCCCAATAGCCTCCGCGGCGCACGCCGTCGTTCGCGGCTTTCCAGACCGTCGCGTCAAAGCCGTCGAAGTCGTCTGCAAAGACGGGTTCGCCCAACGCGTCGTAGTCGATGACGCTGTCCTCGTCGGGACTGTGCACACAAGAAACCGCCGAGACCGCAAGAGTGATGAGCAAAGCTGTCGCGGCGATAGTCGCAAGCAATTTCTTCATGTTGTCCTTTTTGGCGTATATCGCGCCTTTAATTCGATTATAACACACCCTTTCCTTATTTTCAAGTCATCTTTTTCGCAAAAGCGGCGACCCCGAAGGACCGCCGCTTTGTATGAGGTTATATTATCGCCGAGGCTCGCCTCGGTCAAATATGTCATTCCGATCTCAACGCCACGACCGGGTCGCGCTTTGCCGCGACGGACGAGGGCACAAGCCCCGCGATCACCGTCAGACAGAAACTGATAACGACCATGAGCAGCGCATGCAGCGGGTTGAACGAGCAAAGCGACAGCGTCGGCATATTTGCGATGTTCTGAATGACCACATTGACGATAGGCTGCAAAATGTAGGTGACGACTACGCCGATCACGCCCGCGAACAATCCGACGATAAAGCTCTCGGCGTTGAACACGTTGTAAATATCCCTCTTGCGCGCGCCAAGCGAGCGCAATATGCCTATCTCCTTTGTCCTCTCGACGACGGAGACGTAGGTTATGATGCCGATCATCACCGACGACACGACCAGCGAGATCGCCGCAAAACAGACGAGAACTATGGATATGATGCGGATGATCTCGTTCATCATCTCCGTCGCGGTCGCGGACAAGTCGGTATATTTGACCTCGTTGTCCGGGTGGGCCGAGTTCCACGCGTCAAGATGGTTTATGATCTGTTCCTTCGCCTCAAAGTCGACGGGATAGATGTTCATGTCTGTCGGGGTGTTGTCGCCGCCGAGCTGCTGCATACATTGCTTATATGTCTGCGCGTCGCTATCGATGATGCTTGTTGAAGAAGAAAACTTATCCCCGGTAACGATGTTGTACTCGGTGTTTTCTTTCTGCGCAAGTACGATCTCCGATTCCGCATTGCTCGCCATTATCTCATCGCGCAGTTCGGGAAGATAGTTGATGCCCTGGGTCAGCAAACCGAGCATTTCGTCCTCTTTGAGGCGCAGCACGCCGACCACCTGTACCTTGGTCACACCCTCCGTGTACTCGCCCTCTACGCATTGACGATAAAACTCTTCGTCATCTTCTCTCTTCTCAAACAATCTGTTGCCGCTCGGCTCGTCGAGCTTTTTGTAGAGAGCGTTGTTGTCGAGTATGGTCAGCTCTTTTCCCAACACCGTTTCCAACGGCATTTTTATATTGTCGTGCACGTCGGAGTATTCCTTAAACGGGATCCCCAAGCCTTCCAACACCGTGGTGTTGACGGTGTTGTAGGTGTCGACGACCAACACGACTTCATTTTTGTTCTCGGGGAACTTGCCTGTTATGACATCGTATTGCGACAAGATCAGGTCTTTGTTTTCAAGCAATTGATACCAGCCTATCGACGGACCGCCGCCTTGCGCCAACCCCATCATTCCGCCGAGGTTGTTGACCTTTTCGTATGAGGGCGTGCCTTGCGCCGTAGATTGCGTCTTGTTGACGACGGTATATTCCATGCCGTAGCCGTAATCGATGCTGCTTGCCCAGCCGTAGTCCTGCGCCTTTTGGACATACTCTATATACTCTTGCGAGATGTCGTTTGATGTAAACAGTCCGTCTATCGCGTCGGAGGAATCGAAGCCGTTGAGTTGTCCGTCCTGGGGATATTGCACTCTGCCCGAATCGCTCGTCGTACCCATAAACAGCGCCATGATCGCTTCTGTATCGAGAGTTTGGCTCGTGATCTGCACCGGATAGCCCGACAGCACCGTCGTTTGGAGATTTGTGACATAACTTGTGAAGCCGTTGGAGATCGCCAGCACCAGCGACACGCCTATGATGCCTATGCTGCCCGCGATCGCGGTCATGATCGTCCTGCCCTTTTTGGTCATCAGGTTGCGGAACGACAGCTTGATAGCGGTCAAAAAGCTCATGCTCGTGCGCTTGAGCTTTTTCTTTTTCTCCTTTTCGGTCAATTGAGTTCCGATCCCTGTCGCGGCAAGTTCTTTCGCCTGCGCCTCCGTGTTCTCATCGGGAGTGAACGGATCGCTGTCGTCGATGACCTCTCCGTCTTTAAGGCGCACTATGCGTGTGGAATATTTGTCCGCAAGCTCGGAGTTGTGCGTGACCATGATGATGAGGCGGGTCTCGGATATCTCTTTGAGGATGTCCATGACCTGAATGCTCGTCGCGCTGTCGAGCGCGCCCGTAGGCTCGTCGGCAAGAATGATCTCGGGATCGTTGATCAGCGCACGCGCGATAGAGACGCGCTGCATCTGTCCTCCGGAAAGCTGGTTGGGCAGTTTCTTGACCTGCTCGGAAAGCCCGACCTTGG
Organism: uncultured Christensenellaceae bacterium; assembly: GCA_944381345.1. Lineage (GTDB taxonomy): Bacteria > Bacillota > Clostridia > Christensenellales > UBA3700 > Ornithoclostridium. The sequence goes on along the minus strand of CALWKU010000049.1, from coordinate 40,767 downwards.
CGAGAGCCTCGCGGGCGCGCCTGTTGCGCTCGGAGCGGCTGACGCCGGACAGCGTCAACGCCATGGCGACGTTGTCCAAAATGGTCATATGCGAAATGAGGTTGTAACTTTGAAAGACAAAACCTATCCTGAGGTTGCGATATGCGTCCCAATCGACGTCCTTATAGACCTTGGTAGACACGCCGTCGATCAGAAGGTCGCCCGACGTATAGCGGTCGAGACCGCCTATGATGTTGAGCAGCGTAGTCTTGCCGCAGCCCGACTGCCCCAGCACGGAGACGAATTCGGTGTCGCGGAATTTGAGATCGATGCCCTTGAGCGCGCGGACTACGCCGTCGCCTACCGGGTAATCTTTTGTGATGTTGCGAAGTTCGAGCATAATGACCTTCCCTTTTTGTTGTACGTCTATTTTATGTCAACGGGCGGGGACGGTCAATGCTTTTTGGTCGCGGCGCGCAAGATTTTACTTATTTATTACATTTATATCGGGCGAGACTAACGATCACACGAATTTCAAAGCCGAACGTCCCGTTCCTCCGCAACGGCATATTTGGTCTTGCCACGGCGTTTTTTGCGATATGTATCGCGTTATAACGCGGTCAACGTGCTTCCGTCATCTGCGGATTGATACATCATCCAATATCCGCCGCCGCCCGGCAGCGGCAACCATTGACGGCACTCTTCTCTGCCTTTCGGCGGAGCGCTTCCGTCCGCGTCGGGCACTCCGTAACAGATGAATTGCACAGGCTTTCCGACGACGCCGACGACATATGCCGGCTCGTCGCCGTCGTCCACGCTTACCCACTTCGAGTCGGGGAAAACCGCTTCCAGTCCGCTCACCCTCTCTCTGCCTTCAAACAATTCGGTCAGTTTCGGCTCGATCAATTTGAAAAATCCGCCTTCTTTTGTCTCTCCGCCCGTCGTCTCGCTCGTCTGCGGAATGTTACGTCCTTCATCGCTCTCCGCACTCGCTGCTTGCGGCTTTTCTCCGCCGGACGCGGCTGCCCCGCTTTCCTTTGTCTTTCCGAAGTTTTCGGAAGCGGCGGCCGTTCCCGAGGCATTCTCCTCCGTCGCCGAGGGCGTTTTCCCCTCATATGCGGGCGCATATCCCGCCCTCGCTCCGCCCGACGCGACAAGTTCTTGCCCGAGATAGAGCGCGACGCCGTCCACGCCGACCGGCAGCGGTTTGCCGTCGCGCACCTCGATCGCCTCGTTGCCCGACGTCGCTACGACCGCGTCAAACGGCAGCGCGCAGACCGCTTCGACATAATTGCCTTCACTTCCCGCAGCGACTTTTGCTGCGCCCTTAGCCTCGCCGCCGCTTTTCAGTACGAATCTTTGGATCACTTTCATATCGCCTCCGTTACACTTCAATATAGTTTCGGATATCGCGCGATATTCCGCGAACGAACGCTGTTTGCCGCAAAAATCGGTATTGACACCACCCCCCGTTATGCTATAATGCACTTGAAAGCACTCGGAGGTGAATATGCCCGAACTCAACATTGCAGTTGCGGTGATCGTATCAGTGGTGCTTGCGCCCGTCTATGCGATAGGCATGTGCTTTCTGTTCGGCGCGGGCGGGATATTGCTTGCCGGCTACCACAAAGACCCGCGCAGCGAGCGCGGCAAGCGCGCGAGCCGCTATATAGTGCGGCGCGCCGGCATATTGACTCTGATTGTTCTCGCGTCCCTGCACGTATGCATATTGACGGGCGTACTCGGAGCAACGACTGTTTGCTATGCGTTGATCGCCGTGACCGCGGCGGTCGCTTCGGTAGGTTTGACCGCATTCAACCGAGACAAAAAAATAAGACAAAAATATGCCGAGCTTGAGACGAGCGAAAAAGAATACCGCGCCTCGCACCCGGAAGAATTCGAGCAATAATATAGCGATAACCTACACAGACAGCAAATTTTGCAATTTTGCGAAGTCGAGATAAGACAGCACTTCTCCCCTGACGTCGGCGCGCAGTCCCATCGTTTCGAGCGCCGCCGTGACCGCATCTTTCGCATATCCGGCATGGGCGAGATTGTTGACCAAAGTCTTGCGCCTCATCGCAAACGCCGCGCCGATCAGTCGGCTCGTCTTTTGTTCTTTTGCTCTCGGCATCTTGTCGACAAAATCCAATCTGACGACGCTGCTGTCGACGTTGGGCGGGGGCGTGAACAGCGACCGCGGCACAAAACGAGTTATCTTTACGTCGCAGCACAGCGCGACCGACGCGGTGATCGCGCCGTAATCGGCTGTTCCCGGCGAAGCGGCGAGACGGTCGGCGACTTCCTTTTGTACCATCACCGACATGCTTTCCGGGCGCACGTCCCCTTCGACAAAGCGCATCACGATCGGCGTAGTGATGTAGTACGGCAGATTGGCGACCACCTTGAACCTGTCCCCGGCCAAAGCGCGCAGCTCGTCGTCTTTGACCGAGCGAAAATCTTTGAATACAACCTCTGCGTTGCCCTTGTCCGCGAGCGTCTCGGCAAGGACGGGGCGCAGATGTTCGTCCACCTCGAGCGCGACCACCCTCTTTGCCCTGTCGGCAAGCGCGCGCGTCAAAGTCCCCGCGCCCGCGCCTATCTCGAGTACGACGTCCCCGTCCGTAACTCCCGCGTCCTCGGCGATCGCGGCAAGCAGGTTGGCGTCGGTCAAAAAATTTTGACCGAGTCGCTTGTCAAAGCCGAACCCGTGCCGTTTGAGGATGTCCGCTATCCTATCCATTGATCATCTTGCGCACACGCAGTTTCGCGCCGATCGAATCGGCGATCGCCTGCGCCTTCGCTATCTCCTCTTGTCCTATGATGTCGACGACGGACATCACGACGTTGCCTCCCCTTTTGACGCACCGCCCCGCAAAGTCGAGCATGAGGTCAAAACTCTTTTCGCCCCACTTGCCGTGGCAGATCGCGTCGTATTTTTTCGCGTCGGTCGCATTAAGGCTGACTCCTATCGTGTCGATATGCGCGACGATATCGTCCGTGATGTCGCGCCCGTTGATCGCGTTGCCGTGCCCGTTGGTGTTGAGACGCGTTTTGAGTCCTCTCTCGTGCGCGAAGTCTGCGACTGCGCAAAGCTGTTCGACGCGGTACGTCGGTTCTCCGTAGCCGCAGAACACGATCTCTTCTGTCTCGGGATGAGCGTCGAGCGCGGCGGCTGCTTTGGCGACGACTTCGTCCGACGACGGCTCGTGGTCGAGCCAAAGATCGTAGCCCGCAAAACCGTGATGTTTGGTCTTGTCTGCGTCGTAGTTGCGCACGCAGAAATCGCAGCGGTTGCTGCAGCGATTGGTCAGATTGACATAAAGCCCCGTGCCCGTTTGGTATACATATTGATCTTTCATTTGACAAACGCCTTCATCTTCGGGAAGAGCGTAAGAGTGTTTTGTTCGGTAAGTTTTTCCGCTTCTTCAAACGTCATGCCCAGCGTCTCGGCGACGAACGCCAGCGTATGGCGGACATACTTTGGCTCGTTGAGTTTGCCTCGAAACGGCACCGGCGTCATGTACGGGCAGTCCGTCTCTACGAGCAGCCTATCCTTGGGCGTCGCCTTGATGACGTCCTGCTTTTTTGCGTTTTTGAAAGTTACCGCGCCGCCGAACGCGAAAAATGCGTCGTAACGCGCAAGCTGCTTGACAAACTCGGCGCTGCCGCTGTAACAATGCATCAGCATACCGTCCGCAACCCACGACGGATGTTCTTTGAGAATGTCCGCAAGGTCGCCGTAAGCGTCGCGGATATGGAGCGCGACGGGCATATGCAGCGAGTGCGCTAGTTCCAATTGAGCGACGAACGCGCGCTTTTGCACGTCGCGCGGCGGCGTCTCGTAATAGTAATCCAACCCTATCTCACCTATGCCGACCACCTTGGGCATTGCCGCAAGGCGCGCATAGAGCGCTGCCTCTTTGTCGCCGTAGTCGGAGGCAAATTCGGGGTGAGTGCCGACGATCGCGAACACTCCTTCATTGTCCTCGGCGAGTTTTGCCGCCTGCGCCGAAGTCGCGGCGTCGCATCCCGCCTCTATCAGCGCGGTCAGACCGTCCGCGCGCATATCGGCAATGATCCTGCCGCACTCGGGCGCAAGTCTCTCCTCCGTGATATGGGCGTGCGAATCGATCATCTGACCTCTTCGCCGGGCGCGATCAGGGTCTCGGGCGACACGACTGACAGCTTGCCGTCCTCGCCCTCCGCGCACAAGATCATACCCTCGGACAATATGCCGCGCAGCTTGACCGGTTTGAGATTGGTGACGACGATCACGCTCTTTCCGACCATCTGTTCGGGCGAATAGTATGCGGCGATGCCGCTGACGACGGTGCGCGGCTTGTCCTCGCCGACGTCGATCTTGGAGCACAGCAGCTTGTCCGCCTTTGGCGCTTTTTCGCACGCAACGACCTTACCGACTTTGAGCTCGATCTTGGCAAAGTCGTCGATCGAGATCTCGTCTTTTGCTTGCTTTTGCTCGACCTGTTGCGGCTTTTGAGCCTTCTCGGCGGCTTTGGCGCGCTCATCGAACATACGCTCGACCCTGTCGTTTATCTCATTTGCGTCGAGACGGGCAAAGAGTATCTCCGCCTTTTCGACGACCTTGTACTCGCTCTGCACGCCGAACTCGCCTAAGCTTGAAAACTCGCGCGGGCTCGTCCCCAGCTCCTCGAACACTTTGGCGCATTTGCCCGGCATAAAACACTCGAGCATGCTCGTCGCAGTGACTATGCTCTCGCACAGGTTGTACAACACGGTGCGCAGTCTGTCAGCCTTGGATCCGTCCTTGGCGAGAGTCCACGGCGCGGTCTCGTCGATATACTTGTTCGCGCGGCGGTATACGGAGACTATCTCGCCCAGCGCGTCTGCGACGCGGAACGCCTCCATGTCCTTTTCAAACTTGGCGTACGCGGAAGTCACGACCTCTTTGAGATCGTCGTCGACCTCTTCGGCGACGCCGGCGTCGCTCACCTTTCCGCCAAAGTATTTGTTGATCATCGCAACGGTGCGGTTGACGAGGTTGCCGAACACGTTGGCAAGCTCGTTGTTGATGAGTTCGGTGACCTGATCCCAGCCGATCACGCCGTCGTTGTCGAAAGGCATCATACTCATCAGACAGTATCTGACCGCGTCGACGCCGTAGATGTCGACCATGTCGTCGGCGTACATGACGTTGCCTTTCGACTTGCTCATCTTGCCGCCGTCCTGCAGCAGCCACGCGTGCCCGAACACCTGCTTTGGCAACGGCAGTCCCAACGCCATCAGAAAGATGGGCCAATATATCGTGTGGAACCTGACGATGTCCTTACCGACGATATGCACATCGGCGGGCCAATACTTTTCAAACTTCTCGTCGCTCTTTCCGTCGGCGTCGTAGCCGAGTCCCGTGATGTAGTTTGTCAGCGCGTCCAGCCATACGTAAACGACGTGGCGCGGATCGTTCTTGACCTTTATACCCCAATCGAACGTTGTGCGGCTTACGCACAGATCTTGAAGCCCCGGCTTCAAAAAGTTGTTGACCATCTCCTTTTTACGCGAGACGGGAACGATGAATTCGGGATGTTCGTCATAATATTTCATCAACGCGTCCGCATATTTGCTCATACGGAAGAAGTACGCCTCTTCCTTGGCGAGTTTGACCTCTCTGCCGCAGTCCGGGCACTTGCCGTCGACGAGTTGGCTCTCAGTCCAAAATGACTCGCACGGCGTGCAATACCAGCCGCTGTACTCGCCTTTGTAGATGTCGCCCGACTTCAAAAACTTGTCGAAGATCTTTGCGACCTGCTCCTTGTGATAAGGCTCGGTCGTGCGGATGAAGCGGTCGTAGGACGTGTCCATGAGATCCCATATGCGCTTGATCTCGGCGGAATTGCGGTCTACGAGCTGCTGAGGCGAAACGCCCGCCGCCTCGGCTTTGAGCTGATTCTTTTCGCCGTGTTCGTCCGTACCCGTCTGAAAAAAGACGTCGTAGCCCTGCTTGCGGCGAAAACGCGCAAGCACGTCGGCAAGCACGATCTCGTAAGTGTTGCCGATATGCGGTTTTCCGGACGCGTAGGCGATCGCGGTGGTGATGTAATATTCGGAAGCCATAAACTCCTCCTCGGCGCATATGCGCTCGGTGATGTCGATGTTATATATTATATATCTTCCGCGCGCATTTGTAAAACGTTTTTGCCCGCCCTCGCATATCGCGGACGGCGGCGCAGTAAAATATCGATATGAATTGCGTGTTTTTCGTGATGACCGTATCGTCGCTGTTGATGATGCTCTTCTCGTCCCCGTCACAGGCGTTCCCCGCGATGATAGACGGCGCGTCGGGCGCGATCGCGCTTGCGCTCAAACTGTGCGCGATCTATGCTATCTGGCTGTCCGTACTCGACGTCATGAACAAGCTCGGAATGAGCAAGGCTCTCGGCAAGGCGTGTTCTCCTCTGACGCGCAAGCTGTTCAAGGGCGAGGACGGCAAGACGCGCGACCTCATCACCCTCAACTTCACCGCCAACTTTTTGGGCATGGGCGGAGCGGCGACGCCGCTCGGAATAAAGGCTATGGAGCGTATGCAGGACGGCACGGAGCGCGCAACCGACAACATGATCCTCTTTCTCGTCATCAACGCTACGTCGATACAGCTCATCCCGGCGACGGTGGTCGGACTTCGCGCGGCTGCCGGATCGGCGTCGCCGGGCGACATTATCCTGCCGTCGCTGCTTGCAACGACCGTCTCGACGATCGCGGGCGTGATCGTCGTCAAGACGCTCGTCTCTATCAAAAAACCGCGCAAACAACCGTTGCCGCCCGTCCCTCTCAAAGGTGCGCGCTTTGAGTGATTTTTTCTTGCCTGTGTTTATTATCGCCGTATTGGCGATAGGGTTCTTTCGTCGCGTAAACGTCTACGACAGTTTTGTGACGGGAGCCAAGGAAAGCCTTGGACTTGTGCTTTCCGTCTTTCCCTATATATGCGCGGTATTGATCTCGACCGAGCTGTTTGCGGTCAGCGGATTGTCCGCCGCGCTTACCGATCTGCTTGCGCCCGTCTTTCGCTTTTTGGGCATTCCCGAGCAGCTTTGCGAGCTGGTCATAGTCCGTCCTTTGAGCGGCAACGGCTCTCTTGCCGTATTGGAAAAGCTGATCGCCGAATACGGCGCGGACAGCTATATCGCGCGCTGCGGCAGCGTGATCGTCGGGGCAAGCGAGACCGTATTTTACGTCTGCACCGTCTATGTGTCGACTACCAAAGTGCGCAAGCTGCGCTACGCGCTGCCCGTCTCTTTGTTTTGCTGTCTTTTGGGCGCGGTTGCGTCCTGTCTGCTGTGTACGCTGATGTAAAATATCGCCTTTCTGTCAAACGCCGGGCAATGATAAAGCGCGCGATGTTCGCGCGCTTGAAGTTACGACCGCACTCCTCAGCAAAGACGATCGGCTCACCTCTTCCCGATCGGTCTCTTTTTCTTTTTGCCGACCGCCCCGCAAACTACCCAAAGCAGCGCAAACAGCACGATCGTCGCCGCGAACACGATCGCGGTTTCGTTTGCGCCGATCTGTTTGCCGAAAAAGTCGAGTTTGAGCGTGTACGCCTCCTCAATCGCCTCGGACGCCTGCGGCGACAGCGCGCCGACGTCCTCGATCGCTCCCCTCATGAACAGCTCGCGGAAGAGCGCCGCAGAATATGTCCCCGGTACAAACAGCGTCACATATTGCACCGCGGTCGGGAAGATGGACGTGGGCATATACGCGCCCATAAGAAATCCTATCGCCGCGCTGACGATGCCTACGAGCGCGCCGTGTTGGGAGCTTGTCTTGATCGCCTTGGAGACGAGTCCCGTGACGAGGCTTGCCGACAGCGATGACATCAGCAGCGCGCCGATCATCCCGACGACGTCGGCAAAACTCAGCGTCCAGCCGGCGATCGCTACATAGACGAGCGCGACCGCGAGGACTGCGCCGCAAATACAGACTGTAATCGCAAGATTGGAGAGAAAGTACGACGCGTCTATGACCGGGCGCGCGACGGGCGACGACTTGATGTCGGCGATGACGCCGGTCTCCTTGTCCTTGATCAACCGCTCCTGCGCGGAGAAGGACACCGTGATGCACGCGACGGACACGACGCCGGCGAGCATCCAATTGTTGACGATGTTGTCGAGAAGTTGCTCGTCAACGGGCGCTCCTTCAAACATCGATCTTATCGAGTCGAGCTGTATATCCTTGAGAAAAAGCAAATACAAAAACAGCACGATGAGCGGTGCGAGCAGCGAGAAGAACACCCCCGCCCTGTCGCTGAGGAAGATCTTGAGGTTGCGAAGCACGAGACTGCCGAGCGCACGCAGCTTATTCTTCATACCGCGCCTCCTTCGAGACGCTTGCCCGTAACGGTGAGAAAGACGTCGTCCATATCTCCTTTTTTGACCTCAAACGAGCGCAGGACGGGCGCGCACTTGTCGAGCAGCGCCTTTGCCTGTTCTCCCCCGTCGACGACGACGCGGTAAGCTCCCTCGCCATAAATCCACTTTTCGCCCTCGAACAGCTTGTCCGCGGCTTCGCTCCGCTCTGCATAAACGGTGACCGTATCGCGCGAAAACTGTTCTTTAAGCTTGATCGGAGAGCCGTGCGCGGCGATCTTGCCCGCGTCGAGGATGACGACGTCGTCCGCTCCGTCCGCCTCCTCCATATAGTGCGTGGTAAGAAAGACTGTCGTATCGTGCGTACGGCGTATGTCGCCGATCACGTCCCAAACCGCGCGGCGCGTCTGCGGATCCAATCCCGTGGTAGGCTCGTCGAGAATGAGAAGTTCGGGCGAATGCAAAAGCCCGCGCGCGATGTCGACCTTACGTCGCTGACCGCCCGACAATTTGCCGTACTTCCTGCCCAAAAACTCACCGAAGCCCAGCGTCTCGGCGAGTTCTGCGATACGCTTTTTCGCCTGCGCCGCATTCATGCCGTACAGGCTCGCTCTCGTCGCAAGGTTGGACGAGACCGTCTGCGACGGATCGAGCACGGAATTTTGAAAAACGATCCCTATCTTCTCCCGCACTTTCTCGGGCGAGGCGTCGAGATCCTCTCCGGCGACGGTCACCTTGCCCGAGTCCTTTTGCAGCAACGTGCATATGATGTTGATGGTCGTACTCTTGCCCGCGCCGTTGAGTCCGAGAAATGCGAAAAGCGCGCCGCGTTCGACCGAAAATGTAATTCCGTCGACAGCACGCACCTCTCCGAACGCCTTGACCAGATTTTCTATTTCCAAAATTTTCACTCGCCGTCTCCCGTGGTCAATTTATACACGGCGTCTTTGTGGACTCCGTTGAGTTTAGCCACCTTTTTGACCGCCTCTTTTTTGTCCGTCCCCGACGCGATCATCGCCGCAAGCTGTTCTTTGAGCGACCCCTGCGGTTTTTCTTCATTCTCGGCTTTTGCCTCGACGAGCAGCACGAATTCTCCCTTCGGCTCTTCCGTCTCGTACGGCAAACTCACCTTTTCGACGCTCTCGTACACCTTGGTCAGCTCACGGACAATATGCACGTCCCTGTCGCCGAGCAGCGTGTATATCAACTTGAGATCGTCGTTGATCGAATGCGGCGAACTGTACAGCACAATCGTGCCTTTTGCTTTATCACATCTTGTCAAAAGCGCCTCGGCGTCCTTTCTTTTTGACGGCAGAAAACCTGCGAATACAAACACAGGCTCCAAAATTCCGCTAAGCGCCATCGCCGTGGCGACGGCGGTGGGACCCGGCTCTGACGTCACCTCGTACCCCATCTCTCTCGCCTCTTTGACGAGCAACGCGCCGGGATCGGAAATGCACGGCATCCCGGCGTCTGTGACCAGCGCGACATCGTCGCCCCTTTCCAACGACGCCAAGACCCGCCTCGCTCCCTCTCTTTCCTTCGGTTTGTAGTAGCTGACCAGCGGCTTTTTGATGCCGAAATGCGTCAACAGCCCTAACGTTCGGCGCGTGTCCTCGCACGCGACCAGATCTACCGCTTTGAGCGTCTCGATCGCTCTCAAAGTGATGTCGCCCATATTACCTATCGGCGTGCCGACGATATGCAATTTGCCCGCTTTGTTCATCTTGCCTCTCCGTACATATTTGCTACTTCGTCCGTATATTTGCCGTCCCTGTTCGTCACCGTAAGCGTGCGCAAAGTCATTCCCTGCGCCGCGCCCTTGCGCGCCCTGACAACGAACGTCTTGGGTTCGGCGTCCTCGCGCGCGCGTATCAATATCATCTCTTTGACTGCAAGTCCCGCTTCCTCGGCAAGCGCGCACACCTCGGACAATCTCTCCGCCCGGTGTATCAAAAACAGTTCTCCGCCGGTTCTCAACACCGTCGCGGCGGCGCGCATTATGCCCGCGAGTCCTTCGCCGCTCTCATGCCTCGCCAATGCGCTTTCGCCCCCTCTGACCTCGCCGCTGCCCATTTTGAAGTACGGCGGATTGCATACGACGGCGTCTGCGCTCCCCTTGCCCAACAGCCTCGGCGCGTCCTCGATATCGCCCTCGATAGGCACGACCCTGCCGTCCAATCCGTTGAGCGCGACGTTTTCGCACGCCAGCTTGAACAGCCCGGGCTGTTTTTCGACAGCGTATATGCGTTTTGCCCCTGTCTTTGCGGTCAAAAGCACCGCGATCACACCGGTGCCCGTCCCGAAATCGACGACGACTCCGCCGTTTTTGACCTTGACGAGATTGGCGAGGATGACCGCATCGGACGTAAAACAATAAGACTCGCTGTCCTGTTTTAGCCTCAGCCCCGCGCATTGAAGATCGTCTATCCTATCCACAAAATTATTATATCATACGCGCCGCTCGCCTTGCAACGGTCTCGCCTTGCGCCCAACGTAAAATTTTCGCAAAGTCCGCATTATCCAAGTTTCTTTCTCCCGACACGGGTTTTCGGACGGTTTTGGCTGCCGCAGATAAAGCGGCTTACGTTTGTGACTTTCGGCAAACAACACCCGCTTCTTCCAAAACACCTTCGCCTTGATAGCAATTACTTTGCGCTTTTCCCGACGAATCTGCCGAAAACTTTCTCCGTACTTCTTGATTGTTTTATCGGTATAAACCCGATTAGATAAACAGAACCAAGTAGTATCGGGCGAGAGATTTTGCGCAAATTTTGCCCCTAAGGGGTTGCGTCGAGTACCTCAATGGTACGCAAGACGTTTAGAGAGAGGCAAAAGAGCCGCCCGAGACGGCGATCTGAGCCGCGCCGCAAAGCGAGCGCGGAACAGAAATTGTCCCGAACTCGCGTCGCTCGTAAAGGGGATAATTTTATCAATAGTACACAGCGCGGAAGATACTATTTAACGCAGAATATAATGCCGCTCAATTATCGTTATGAATGCAGCACGTGATAGACAGCCGTTACTTTACAACCTTTTCATGCGGAACGCATCGCCGATAAAAACCGAAAGATGTCTTGACAAACAAACTTCGCTCACCGCCAAGCATATTCAAGCGGATAAAATATGGCTGTCGCCCCTTACCGGCCCGGCGCACGAAGTGCGCAAAGTTGGCTTTGTACCGGGCAACGGTAGGGAGAACACGTGACGCTTAGAACCGAATTTTACGCTCTTTAACTTGCGCCGTGATCTATATCTGTCAAAGCGGATAAATTATCCATAATATTTGCGAAAAGATGTATTAACTGATTGCGCTTGCAAAACTTTCAACGTGTCGGCACTAAATATCGCATCCTAAATTTGGTGTATTCTTTAAATTATGATCTTGCTTTGCTTTTCCCGAATTTCAGCCGCGCCACGAATTGACCTTTTGTTTTGCTCTTTTGTTTTGATTTCTGTTCCAAATTTCTACCGCGCCTCGAACAGACTTTTAATTTACGCTTTCGTTCCTGTTTTTCCCCCGAATTTCAACCGCGTCTCGAAATTGACCGCGGAGACGCTCTCGGAGTGTGCGGCTTTATCTAAGCGAGCGTACTTAAAGCACGTAAGCAAGAAAACCGCAAACGTGACAAAGATATACGAAAAGCCCGCCGCTGCATCATTACAACGGCGGGCGTCTTATACGCGGTCAACTAACTTTGTATTTGATTTTTGTACCCATTCGGTCTGCGCTTACGCTTCTTGGGTATCTGGAAGTTCTTCATCATATAGTCGATCACGCGCATAGCTTTGCGCACGGCAAGGTCGGAACGGATGGGCAACATGAGCGGCACTTCCTCGTACGCCTTGGTGTCGCCGACGTTGCGCGGGTGGTACTTGCCTGCAGCGAGCGCCTGATCGTCGGGATCGAGAGCGAGATAGAGCTTGAGCGTCTTGCCGCCGACAGCCATTTTTGCGAGCAGATTGCGTCCGCTGCGGAAACTGTCGCAGCGCATGCTGTAACGGCTCTTGACCTTGCGATAGGACGTAAGGTGCGCCTGCAATCTGTCGTGATAGCTTTGGATGACGGGACCGAGCTGTTCCAACCTGACGATGAACGGATCTCTGATATCGATCGCGCCGACGCCCTTTGCGGAATAGTATTGCACGGGCTGATAGACGGGCTGAACGGGCTCGTCCATGGGAACGGGTTCCTGTTCGGGCACCGGTTGGGGCTGCGCCGCCATGACCGGTTGCGGAGCCGGTCTGACAAAGCCCGGTTCTTGAACGGGCGTCGCCGGCGTCTCTTCCGGCAAGTCAAACTCGGAGAGATCCTCATAGAACTCGTCCAAGTTGAATTGTATTTCGAGATCGTCTGTCTTGTCCTGTCTCATCTCTTCCTCCCACACGGATCGATTGAGTATTTTTATATTACTACCAATATATATCTGTTGTCAATCATACCGACGACAATTTTTGATTTTTTGCGCATATGTGCCGATAAAACGCACTTATGTCACTTTACGTCGGAATAAAACTCGTCTATGTACGCCTCTATGTCGCGCCTTGATCCGCGATACGGTCCCGGCTTTTCCATTTTTGCCGAAACGGTCGCGGTCGCCCAGAGCAGCGCGTCCTTCATGCTCGCGTTTTGACGCTCGGTGATGTATGCGGCGAACGTAGTGTCTCCTCTTCCGCTGCGCCCGCTGAGATTGCGCGCCCTGATCGGACAGGCGTAGGTGTGTTCGCCGTCAAAGGCGATGACCTCGGTATTGTGCGTGATCACGACCTCTTTCGCGCCCCATGCGTGCAGCATCTTCGCGGCGACATATCTGTCGGGCTGTCCGGTGAGGATCTCCGCCTCGGCGGCGTCCGTTTTGAGATAGTCGATGTAGGGCAGCAGCTCTTTCTTTTCCGCCCAATCTTCAAAGTACATCGCGCCCGTCTTTTTGTCGGCATGCCTGAGCAGCGCCTGCACGTCGACCGCGACCTTGCCCTTTTGGGCGAGAGCCTTGATCAACTCGCCGTCGAAATCGCCGAAGATAAGCCCGGCGAGATGATAGACCCCGACCTCCGCATCGGGAATGTCCTCTATGCGAAAGGGGTCCGCCTGCCCAAGGCAGGTGCATGTGCGCCTCTCTTTGTCGGCGGTGTGATACTTGTTGCGAATGGACGTGCTGACAGCGGATGGTATGCAATATACATCCTCTTTGGGGATGACAAGTTCGGACAGTCTGTCGATATCCTTTTGCGCGAGCTTGGTGACCGCCGCGACCTTGTAGCCTCCCGCATACGCCGCCGCGGACGAATAGATCACCGCACCTCCCACCTCGACGATCTGATCGTCGAGGTAGTCGATGTTGTAATCGAGCGAGATATGCCCTATGGTCATCGTATCGTACTTTTTCATTGCTGCGCCCCGATAACGTATTCGTAGCTGTAAGCCATATAGCCGAGAGCGACGTTCTTGACATCGGGTGCAGACCATCCTTCCATAAAGTCCGTAGGATCGGCTTTCTCATAATCACCGACAAGATCCCAATAGATATAGTTGTTTTCATATTGGTCTGTTGAGGTGATCTCGGAGGCAAAATGCGTCCCGTCTCCCGCTGCCGCAAACAACATATTTACGGTGATATCGACCTCTTCAAAGCCTGCTGCTACGGCAGCATCACCATATTCTCCCAATTCGTCGACGGTCAATTTGACCAATACGATATCGCCGATATTCTGCGCTATTTCACTGTTTGCTCCGAACAAGCCTTGGGCGCCGTAATCGCCGATCTCCATTATGCGCTTAACGATATCTGCTTGTTCCGTAGTGAGCTTGTTGATCAGGATTTTGATCTCCGTGTCTGCGTTCAATTCCTGACCGATGGGGATGCTTGCGCTGACATACATGGCGTCCGGGATGAGGTTGTTCTTCTGCCCTTCCTCGCTGAACGCAGCTTTGCTGAGTTCAAACGTGAACAGCATATTGGCTTCACCATCTTGGATCAATCCCGTTCCATTGAAATATTCCTTTACGCCGACGTATCTGCCTTTTTCTCCGTACGTCTCGTTGGCTTTTTCATCGTTCGCGGGCAAGATAAGCGCCTGATACAGATCGATCCCTTCGGTATGGACCTGCAACGCTTGCGCTATTTTTTCCATGTTATTGTTTGCTATGATCTGCGATCCGATAAACGCGTCCGAAATGCGGGTATCTGCGGTCACGCTTGTCAACGTAATGCCATCCATATGCGGTTCTACATAGAACGGCGCTACGTTTGCGGTATATCCCAACTTGTCGATAGCGTCGCCGTTCGCATAGCCATACTCGGGCAACCCGCTCCAAAGCGCCTTGATGGTACCTCTGAATTCGTCATCGGTCGGCTTGCCCTCGATCACTCCCGTGATGTTGCCCTCTTCGTCTCTCTCCGCCCACAACTCGGCGGTGGCGATCGCAAAGATGGTATCCAATTGAACGACGCCTTCGTTTTGGTCGTTCACGGTGATGTCGATGTCGATCATTCCGCCCATATCCAGCTTGTCGAACGCTCCGTTGACGCCGGTGTTGATGGTCTCTTCGATGCTATCTTGGGACATCGATTCGTCGCCCGACAATCTTGTCATGAAGAACATGGTCTTTGTCATCAACTCGTCTTCGATGCCGTTGATGTTGTATGTGACGTTGAATCTCCCCTCGGAGGTGTCGCTCTCGGGCTTTTGCTCGATCGTGACGATGATGGACAGCGTGTCGGGGAAGAGATTTTCAAATTTCGCGGCGTCTCCCCCCGCGTTGGAGAAGTCGATCGTCATCGCGGTGAGGATGAGTTCCACGCACGCATTGCCATTTTCGTTGATGTAAATGCGGCTCTGTCTGACCTCAACGTCTTTGATCGTGGATACGGACGCCATACTCAACTCTCCCGACGCCTCGACCAGCGTCGCGATGTCGTCGGAATTGAGCTGCGGCTTGAGCTCGTCGGTAGACCTCTCATCGTCGACCATGCCCGACAAGACGACATTATTCACTTCCTGCTCCTTCATTCTGACCGAGTTCTCGAAGTTGTCCTTGAGCCCTTCGATCTGACCGAGCAGCACGGACGCTTCTGTCTGACCTTCGCCCGACTCACTCTTTTCAAACGTCACATAGTATTTGTCGGACAGCTGCTCTCTCAAATTGTCGACGCTGTCCTCGACCGTTTTATCGGGAGTGCCGTAGCCGTACATCGCGGCGAGGATGTTGTATATGTCCTCGTCGCTGGGAGCATATTCTTTGTCAAACTCTTCCTGAGAAATGCCCGCCTCGATTTCATCCGAGGTATAGCCGAAGATCTGATTGGCGGAGATGACCTGGAAGATGTTGGGGAACAGGACGCCATCCTCGATGAAAATCAGTTCGCCGCCGAGCCGATTGGCGATCTCGTCGAACGCCGAAGCGATCGTGTCGCCGACCATCTCGCAGATCTCGTCATAATTGTCGATGACGATCACTCCGCTTTCCGTTTCCATCTCAAGATTGACTCCGAACAGCGCGAGCAAATTGAAAATGGTCTCAAAGTCCTCCGCCGATTGTCCGTCGCCATACTCCTCATCGACGTCGTTGATCGTGATCGTCGTTGCGCCCGAACCGTCGAGCGGATAGATCACGTTGAGATAGATCGCCTCGGGGATCAATTGCCCGACGATATCCGCCATCGGGTCGGACTCGCCTTCTTCCTCTCCTCCGAGCGACTCTTCGACCAGCGCAAGCAGCTCTGCCTTGATCGTCAGCACGAGCGAACCGTTCTCATAGCCCGCTGCGAGCACCTTTGCGGGCATGCCCGCGATGCCTCCCTCGGTTTCAGAGCTGAGATAGCCGTTGATAAGTCCCGGCAGCGCGTTGTACAACGCCATGGGCTTGTGCGCATCTGCGTTGTATCCACCGTTCTGCTTCCATTCCTCGGAAGATTTGATCATGATGCGGTCGATCATCTCTTCGGTCATCATGCTGTCTATACTGGTAAAGATGTTGTCCGTATTGATGAAAGAACTACCGTCCTCGCGCTCGTTGTTGAAGTAATACTTGCTTGTGAACGAGACGTCATTGTTATCGCCGTCAATGAAGTATTGCAGGTTTTGGGCAAGCGTCAGCTCGCTGTAAGCCGTGTTTTCGTCGTATTTCGCCGTCATGCGGTCGTACGGCACTTGGATGTCGCGCATGATCGCGAGGAACTGCGCCTGGCTGATGTTGTCAGCGCCGAGAATGGACAGCATGAACTCGATGGGTTTGGTTCGGAACACGCCTTCATTGTCCTCGGTGTTGGTAAAGTTGAGCGTGATCGTCTCGCTCATCGACTCGATCGTCCCTGCGACGATACTGCTCACGATCTGCGGAATGGGCTGTCCCTGTTCCTCTTCGTAATCAATGACGCCGTTGAGATTGACGTCTACGCCCGCGATCTGCAGCAATTCGCCTGCAAAGACCTTGTCTATCAATTCCTGTTTGTTGTTGTCGACGACGTTGTTGTAGGTGATAAGCGCCTCTTTGCCGCTGTCGTTGGGATATACGGCGACGGTCAAATAGAGTACCTTGGGCAATATCTTTTGAAGAACAGGGATCGCCTTGTCAACGACGTCGTCCAACGTCTTGACAAGATCGGGGTTATCTTCTTCAAGCGACGGACGCAATATGTTGTTGTAAGCATTGTTTGCGATGGCTGTGATGTTGTCGCCTATGTTGACGGAAACGGTGACGAGTACGCGGGTGTTTTCCTGCTTTGTCACGCTCTCGACGTCCTCGATGACCACCTGTTCCACCTTGACGACGTTCTTGATCTCTTCTCCCAATTGACCGGTGACCTCGTTGATCTGCTCCATATCGAACGCGATCTGCATCGCCTCGTTGAGCACCGCGGCGAGTTCTTTGTCGCTTATCTCGAGAACTTCATTTTCGAGCGCGGCGTTTTGCTTTTTGTCAAGACTGTCGAAATCGAACTTCAACATCTCGAGCAGCGCGTTGAGCTGTTCGCTGCCCGTATCCGGATTTTCGGCATTTACGTCGTCGCCGGTCTGTTCGCCCTCGCTCTCTTCGGGGAGTACGGCGTTGACGATGTCTCTGATGGTTATATTGCAATCGTCGGCAAGATACATCCCCTCTTTGAACGACGCATAAAAGCTGTCCAGATCCGCCTTGGGCTCGTAGGGGTTGGTGACGATCTTCGACGGGTCTGCCTCGTACATCTCCGACGCCAGCGAGATCGCCTCGGGCAGCGACAGATTGACGTAGGGATAGGCATAATTGTTCCACGCCCACACCGTTCCGCCGCACGCCGCGCACGCCAACACGACAAGAAACAGCATCACACACACCAAGAGTCCCACGCCGGGACCGTGGTATCTGTGTACCCTGCGCTCGGGATCTACCTTTTTGCCGTAGCGGATGTCGCTTTTCTTTGGCGGCAGATTGTAACCGACGGTTTTTTCCATGCCGCCTTTCCCTGCCACGATGCGCTCGGACTCGTAGTCGAGAAGAAGATCGTTGTCGGGGCCCGCCTTGGAGACGCGCTCGGGATCAAATTTTGTTTTGAGGTTGTTTTTATCGGTTTTCTTGCTCATAGATAAACCTTCTCCAATACATTCTGCGACCATTATATCATATCGCGCACGTGTTTGTAAATATTTATAACCATAATTTCGACAACCTTTTTGAAACGAATTTTCCCCGCACGGTTCGTTTCCCTTCCTTTGTTGACTTGCTCCGCCAAAACGCTTATAATATCGGTATGAAACGTCGCTCCGCAAAAGACGAATTTTTCGGCGAGAAGCTGCGCCTCGCGCTGCTTTCGGTCTCGTTCGCTCTCGTCTGCGTAGCGCTTTCCGTATTTCTCGTATTTTGGCAGGCTTACGGCGACAATATGTTCAAACTCATCGGTTCAAAACAATCAAAGGCTGACGCCTACGCCGCAAGCGACGATCCGCACGGCGGCGTCGTGTTCTTCGGCGACTCGCTGACCGAATTCTGCGACCTTGACGAATTCTATCCCGGACTTGACGCGATCAACCGCGGCATCGCGGGCGACACCACGAACGGCATGCTCGATCGCGTCCGCTCCAACGTCGTAGCTCTCGAACCGTCCGTCGTCGTGTTTTTGGGCGGCGCCAACGACCTTCACCACGGCGGCACTCCCGAACAAATAACTGAAAACATATCGCAACTTTTGTCCATCCTCGCCGAAGAAACCTCCGCGAAAATCATCGTTCAATCCCTCTATCCTCTCAATCCCTACACCTTCCCTCAATATATGAATTTTGTCTCCGATCGCAAAAACGAAGATGTGCTTGCGGTCAACGCCGCGCTGCCCGAAATCTGCGAAAGCCTCGGCGCAACCTTTATCGACATCCACTCGCTGCTGAAAGATAAAGACGGCTTGCTCGACGCCCGCTATACCCCGGACGGACTGCACGTCAACGCAACGGCATACAAGATCATCGCCGATTTCTTGACCCCGCAACTGGGATGAGGGCAAGCCGTTTCCCCCGTGCCTGCCTGTCTTTGTACAAAGTTCCAAAAATGACCGCGGTACGCGTATGTGGGCAAGAACAAGAAAGGGAGGTACAAGGCTATTTACCTCGCACCTCCCTTCCTTAATATGATAAGGGGGAAAATTATGAGCTCTGTTTGATTACAGTCGCATTATACCACGCAACCTGCGATCTGTCAACTGTTTTTCAAAATTTTTCAAAAAATTTTTCACGCCATAAAAACCGTATTTTTAACAAAAATAGGCTTTTTCGTAGCATTATTGTTTGCTCGCCCTTAATTCTTCCACAAATTGCTCGATCCTGTCCATTGCTTTTTTGAGATCGGACAGCGAGTACGCGTAGCTGATGCGGACGAAGTCTTTACCGCTCTCTCCGAACGCTCCGCCGGGTACGACGGCTACCTTTTTGCTCTCGATCAGTTTCTCGGCGAACCGCTCGCCGTCCATACCCGTCGAGCGCACGCACGGGAACACATAAAACGCGCCTTTCGGTTCAAAGCAAGTCAATCCCATCCTGTTGAGGCGGTCGACAAGGAAGCGGCGGCGCACGTTGTACTCGTCGCGCATCTCCTCGACCGCCGAAAAATCGTCCTCAAACGCGGAGCGCAACATTTGCAGCCCGGCGTATTGAGCGCTTGTCGGGGCGCACATGATGATGTACTGGTGGATCTTGAGCATTTGCTTTTCCGCCTCTTCGGGCGCGCAGACAAAGCCCAATCTCCAGCCCGTCATTGCAAACGCCTTGCTGAATCCGTTGATGACGACAGTACGTTCGCGCATACCGTCGATCGACGCGATGCTGACGTGTTTGCCGCCGTAGGTCAGTTCGGCATAGATCTCGTCCGACAGCACGAACAGGTCGTGTTTTTTGACGACTTCGGCGATCGCTTTGAGCTGCTGTTCGGTCATGATCGCGCCGGTAGGGTTGTTGGGATACGGCAGTATGAGCACCTTAGTCCTTGAAGTGATCGCCGCTTCGAGCGCTTCGGGTGTGAGCGCGAACGAATCCTCCACTCTGCACTTGGCGCTGACCGCCTTGCCGCCGCAAAGCTCGACGCTCGGCGCATACGAGACATACGACGGATCGGGGACGACGACTTCGTCGCCCTCGCCGACGAACGTGCGCAGCATCAGATATATCGGTTCGCTTGCGCCGACCGTGACGAAGATCTCGTCCTTCGGGTCATAATCCAGTCCGAAGCGTACGGACATATACCGCGCGATCTCTTCGCGCAGTTTGATAAGTCCGCTGTTGGCGGTATAGTGGGTGAACCCGCTGCGGATGCTGCGGATCGCCGCCTCGCGCGCCGTCCACGGCGTGTCAAAGTCCGGTTCTCCGACGCCAAGCGACACGACGTCCTTGTATATCGACGCCGCGTCGAAAAATTTTCTTATCCCCGACGGCTTGATGTTTTTGACCGTGTCGGTGAAATACTTGTCGTAGTTCATATGAGTTCTTCTCTCTTCTCTTCCTCGCGGCAAAGGACGACGCCCTCGTTCTTATATTTTTTGTGGATAAAGTGTGTCGACGTCGACGTGACGTCTTTGAGTACGGACAGCTTCTCGGACACAAACCGCGACACTTCGCGCAGATTGCGTCCCTCGACGATCAGCGCGAGATCGTAACTTCCGCTCATCAGATAAAGATCCTTGACCTCCTCATAGCGGCAGATGCTGCGCGCAATAGAGTCAAAGCCCGCGCTCATCATCGGCGTAACCTTGACCTCGATCAGCGCGACGACCGCGTCCTCGTCCGCCTTTTCGATGTCGGTCAGCACGGTGTAGCCCGAGATGACGCCCTCGTTCTCCATTGCGGCGATGCGCCCCTGCACCTCCGCCTCGGTCAAACCGCTCGCGGCGGCGATCTGCGCCGCGGTAAAGCGGCTGTCCTGTTTCAGAATCTTGAGAATGGTTTCGTTTTGCTTATCCATATTTCCTCCTCAATCGCTCATTTCGAGGTAATCCTCGTATGTGGTGAGCTTGTCGAAAGTCTTTGTACCGTTGATCTCTATGATGCGGTTTGCGGTGGTCTGCATCAGCTCCTGGTCGTGGGACGAGAACAGCAGACACCCCTTATAATTGATCAATCCCTTATTCAGCGCGGTGATCGCCTCGAGGTCGAGGTGGTTGGTCGGCTCGTCCATGATCAGCACATTGCCGGCGGTCAGCATGGCGCGCGCCATCATGCAGCGCACCTTTTCGCCTCCGCTGAGTACGCTCGCGCTCTTTTTTACCTCGTCGCCCGAGAACAGCATTCTGCCAAGCCAACTGCGCAGATAGGTCTCGTCGTGTTCTTTTGACCACCTGTCTATCCACTGCACGAGATTGAGCTTGCAGCCGTCGAAGAATGGATCGAAGTTCTGCGGCAAATAGCCGGTGGTCACCGTCTTGCCCCATACGACCTTGCCCGAATCGGGCTTTTCGACGCCGGCGAGTATATCGAACAGCATGGACACCTCGACCGATCTGTCGCCGATAAACGCGATCTTTTCACCCTTTTGCACGGTGAAACTCACGTCCTTGAAAAAGCCGTTCTTTGTCAAGCCTTCGACTGTCAGCACCTCTTTGCCGAGTTCTTGCGCAAACTCGAAATTGATATACGGATACTTGCGCATCGACGGTTTGATGTCCTCGAGAGTGAGCTTTTCCAGCTCCTTTTTGCGCGAGGTCGCCTGGCGCGACTTGGACGCGTTGGCAGCAAAGCGAGCGATGAAGTCCTGCAGTTCCTTTGCCCTCGCCTCCGCCTTTTTGTTGGCTTCGCGCGCCTGCTTTTGCAGCAATTGGTTCGTCTCGTACCAAAAGTCGTAGTTGCCGACATACATATTTATCTTGCCGTAATCGACGTCGCATATGTGCGTACACACCTTGTTGAGGAAGTGCCTGTTGTGCGAGACGATGATAAGCGTGTTCTTGAAGTCGAGCAAAAACTTTTCGAGCCAAATCACGCTCTTTGCGTCGAGATTGTTGGTCGGCTCGTCGAGGATGAGGATGTCGGGGTTGCCGAATAGCGCCTGAGCCAGCAAGATCTTGACCTTTTGCTTGGCGTCCAGCTCCTTCATCGGCTTGTCGTGATATTCCTCGCCGAATTTGAGCTCGTTGAGCAGCGACGCCGCTTCACTCTCCGCCTCCCATCCGCCGAGTTCGGCGAACTCGTTTTCAAGTTCGCCGGCGCGCACGCCGTCCTCGTCCGAAAAGTCGGGCTTTGCATAAAGCGCGTCCTTTTCGTCCCATATGTCCATGAGCCGCTTGTGCCCGAGCAGCACGGTACGCATCACCGTGCAGTCGTCAAAGTCGTTTTGATTTTGGTGAAGCACGCTTATACGCTGCCCCTTGCCGACGGACACGTGCCCGCGCGTCGGTTCTATCTCGCCCGAAAGCACTTTGAGAAAGGTGGATTTCCCGGCGCCGTTCGCGCCGATGATGCCGTAGCAATTGCCCTCGGTGAATTTGAGGTTGACCTCCTCAAACAATTTTCTTCCGCCGAATTGAAGCGTAAGGTCTGTAACTTGGATCATTGCGTCTCCTATATGTCGATGCGTTGCCGCATATTCTTTATTTTTCCGCACCCGTGTGCGTTACGATCGCCTTGCGGCGTATATCTACCAACTCTGAACACCGCCCTGCGGCGTCAATCTCCCAACTCTGAACACCGCCTTGCGGTAGGTCAGTTCGCTCTCTTTTCCGCTCTCTTTGACCGCGAACATCACGACGCCCGTGCCGTTCAATTCCTCGCCCCGAAAGAGGGTAAAACCGTAGCGTTCCGCCGCCGCGGTATCGTCCGAGACCGCCTCGCCGTCCAACGCCAACTCGTCGATCGAAACGCCGCCGCCTTCGAGCGTCAAGAATACGTACAGCGTCTCCGAACCGCGGAACACCTTCATGTCCGTGGGCGTGAGGCTTCGATCTCCCGCCTCGTAGGTCTGCCCCATGTCGAGATAGATCTTTTGCTCGCAGCTGTCGACCGCGAACATTATTCCTATAACGACGCCGATCGCCGCAACGGTGAGCGCGATCGTGATCAGCGTGCGCATCCGCCTCTTCTTTTTACGTTCTTGCTCTTGCATCCGCGATCCTCTTCGCTATAGCGCGGCATCTCTCTTTGAGCGCGTCGTAGTCCTCTCCCACGTCCGCTCTGCCGCTTTCAAACACTATCCTGCCTCCCGCGACGGTCATCAACACGTTGTGCTTGCCCGCCGCATAGACTACGTCGGCGAGGATGTCGTTGCCGGGCTGCATATTCGGCGCGCCGAGATCTATCATCACAAAGTCCGCCGCCGCGCCCGGAACGAGCACGTCCATATCGTCAACGCCGTATATGCTCGCGCGCGTCGCCGCTTTGAGGACAAACTCCGCGTTCATCGCCGCCGCGTCGCCGGTCGCATACTTTTGCAGCGCCGCCGCAAGATAGGTCTCGCGGAACATATCGAGAGCATTGTTGCTTGCCGCGCCATCCGTCCCTATGCCGACATTGACTCCTCTCTTTTTCATCTCGGCAAGCGGAGCGATCCCGCTGGCAAGTTTGAGATTGCTGCACGGACAGGTGACGGCTGCAATGCCCTTCCGCGCCATCGTATCCATCTCCTCCGAAGTGACGTGTACGCAGTGAAACGCCGCCCCGCCGCAGTCGAACAATCCCTTTGCGGCAAGGTACGCAAGCGGCGTTTCGCCCGTCTGTTCGACGCAGGATATCACCTCGCGCTTTGTCTCCGAAACGTGCGCGAACAGCGGCATTTTATACTTGTCCACCGCCCGCTTGACCGCGCTCAACGTCCCCTCTCCGCAGGTGTACTGCGCATGGATAGAGATGCCGTAACGCACACGGGCAGGAAAATTCTTATAATACTTGACGCTGTCGTCGATCTTTGCCTCTATGGATTCGGGCGAGCCGTCGAAGTCGAGTATGCCCTCCGTCACCGTCGCCGCGACGCCGCTGTCGGCGAGCGCCTTTGCGACCGCACGGGTATGCCCGTACATCTCGCAGACGTATGTCGTCCCGCCCGAAAAATATTCCGCGCAAGCCAACTTGGTCAAGTCGTAGCAATCCTCGTCGGTCAGCAGCGCCTCTGACGGAAAAACCTTTTCGCTCAGCCATTCCTGCAAAGGCAGATCCTCTGCGTGCGAGCGCAGAAACGCCATCGGCGAATGAGTGTGTCCGTTCTTGAACGACGGCATGATCAGGTTGCCGCCGCAGTCTATCTCTCGGTCCCAGTCCTGCCAATCGAGCGTGGAAACGGGGCTGACGCGCGATATTTTGTCTGCTTCGGTGCGCAGTTCTCCGTCGAACAATTTTTCGCCGTCCCATATCTTGGCGTTGAACAACCTCAATTTCATTGCATATCTCCGACGATCGCAGCAAGCAATCCGCGCATCTTTGCGACGACGCGTTCGCTCTCGCGGTTTACGTCCTCGTGCGACAGCGGTTTGCCGGCAAGCCCGCACGCCTTGTTGCTGATAAAGGACAGACCCAACACCTTTACTCCCATATGGCGCAGGGCGATCGTCTCGATCGCGGTACTCATCCCGACCGCGTCGGCTCCCATTATCCCCGCCATCCTCACCTCGGCGGCAGTCTCGAACGACGGACCGGTAAATTGTATGTACACACCCTCTTTGAGTTCAAAACCGCACTTTCGCGCCGCCGTCTTTGCAAGCTCGATCAATTCCGGGTCATAAGGCGCAGTCATGTCCGGAAATCTCGGACCCATCCTGTCGTCGTTGGGACCTATCAGCGGATTGGGCGCAAGGCAGATGTGGTCGCGGATCGCCATGATGTCTCCGCACTCCAAGTCGGGGGCTATCCCTCCGGCGGCGTTGGTCAAAACAACCGTCTTTGCGCCGGCAAGCGCGGCAACCCTGTCGGGCAGCGCCGCCGTCTCGGACGAGTGCCCCTCGTAGTAGTGCAGCCTGCCTTGCAGCACGACGACCTTTTTGCCGCAAAGCGTGCCGAATACCATACGCCCCCTGTGTCCGTGTACGGTCGAACCGGGAAGTCCGAGTTCGTCGTACCCTATCGAACACTCCTCTTCGAGATCAACCGCGCCGCCGAGCCCGCTGCCCAAAACTATAGCGATCTCGGGGACGAAATCCGTCCTCTTGCGCAATTCGGCATACGCGTTAGCCGCCCGCCCGAACATTACTTGTTGAACACCCTCGAACCGGGCTTGACCAATTCGATCTTGCCCTCTTTGCAAAGCGGGCAGTCGTCCGGCTCATAAGACGTGATATCCATACTGATCAGATTGACGAATTTGACGCCGAAGTCGACCTTGCCGTTGCTGCGGTCGACGAGCGACGCGACCGCAGCGACCTCTCCGCCCATTTTCTTGACGAGGGCGACGACCTCTTTGACCGAGCCGCCCGTGGTGACGACGTCCTCGGTGACGACAAAGCGCGTACCCTCGGGGAAAGAAAAACCTCTCCTCAGCGTCATCTCGCCGTTTTCGCGCTCGGCGAAGATGTTGGGCTTGCGCATCTGGCGCGCGACCTCATAGCCCATCAAAATGCCTCCTATCGCGGGCGAAATGACCATATCCGCCTCCACACCGGCGTCGGCGAGCTTTTGAACGAGAGCCTTGCACAGCAGCTCGCTGCACTCGGTGTCGACGAACACCTTTGCGCTCTGCATATAGGTGTCGGCATGTCTGCCGCTCGTCAATTTGAAGTGCCCTTTCAGCACCGCGCCGCATTTGCGGTAGATCTCCAAAGCCTGTTCCGTAGTCATCATAAAAATACTCCTTTGACCGTCAGCCGTTGAGAACGAGCGAGCCGACGAGGTCGTTGATATCGATATCGTTTTGCGCGACGTGGTCCGCAAGATCGCGGGCAATGTCGTAAGCCGCAGTGGGCGAAGTAAAGTTTGCCGTGCCCACCTGCACCGCGCGCGCTCCGCAGATCATGAATTCGAGCGCGTCGGTATAAGAGGCGATCCCTCCCAGACCTATGATGGGGATTCCGACCGCGTTGAAGCAGTCCCAGACCATCTTGAGCGCGACCGGTTTGACGCACGGACCGGACATACCGCCGTTGTTGTTGGCAAGCGCCGGACGGCGAGTCCTCCAATCGACAGCCATACCCGACAGCGTATTGATCAGCGACACCGCCGCCGCGCCGCCCGCCTCGGCTGCGCGCGCGTTGTCGGCGATGCACGCGACGTTGGGCGACAGCTTGGTGATCACCGGTTTTTTGCATACCTTGACGACTGCGGCGGTGACCTTTTCAACAGACGAAGGCAGCACGCCGAACGCCATTCCGCCCTCCTTGACGTTGGGGCAGGAGATGTTGAGTTCGACCATCTGCGCGTGCGCGTCGTTGATGCGCTCGCCTATTGCGATATAGTCGTCGAGCGTCGCTCCGGCGACGTTGGCAATGACGACGACGTCCTCTTGCGCGAGCCGCTTGTCGTCCGTCTCGAGAAAACGCTCCACGCCCGGATTTTGCAAGCCGACCGCATTGAGCATTCCTCCGTACACCTCGGTGGCGCGCGGCGGAGGGTTGCCCTGTTTGGGTTTGATCGTCAGCCCCTTGGTACATATGCCGCCGAGCGCGCTCAGCGGATAGAACTGCCCGTACTCCGCGCCGAAGCCGAACGTGCCGCTCGCGGTGATTATCGGGTTTTTGAACTTTACGCCCGCTATCTCTACTGCGGTATTCACAGCGCCACCTCCGTAATGTCGAACACCGGACCGTCCTTGCACACGCGCACATATTCCTCAACGCCCGCACGTCTGACCTTGCAGTTGCAGACGAGGCACGCGCCGATGCCGCAGCCCATGCGCTGTTCGAGCGATATTTTTGTCGGGATTCCCGCGATCTCGCTCTTTTGGGCGAGGATCTTGTAGATTATCTCGGGACCGCAACAAAAGATCTCGTCCGGCTTTTCCTGCCGTATCATGCGCGCGGCTACGTCGGCGACATAGCCCTTTTCTCCCGCGCTGCCGTTGTCGGTCGCAAGGATGACCTTTGCGCCCTTTGCCTTCAGCTCGTCCGCAAGGACGACCTTGGAAACGTCGCCGAAACCGAGACACACGGTATATTCCCTGTCCGGATGGGCGGTGATTATCGCGGGCAACACCGCGCTGCCCATTCCGCCGCCGATCAGCATTATCCTGTCTCCTTTGGGCGCATATCCGTTTCCGAGAGGGAGCAGCGCGTCAAGTCTGTGCATACGCTCGACCTCGGCGAGCCGTGCCGTGCCCGCGCCCACGACCGCGTAACAGACGTCGATCGTGCGCTCCTTTTTGTCAAAATCGCAGATACAGAAAGGTCTGCGCAATACGTGCGCGCCGTCGGGTACGCGGATATGCACGAACTGCCCGCCCTCGATCGGAGGCAGATCCTCGAAATAGAGCGTCATTTTCATCACTCCGTCGGCGACGCGCTCGTTGGCAAGCACGACTGCGGAGCGGTCTTTCATCGGATACACTTGTCTATGTCCTCGCGCATTGCGATCGCGGCGAGCCTTGCCGCCTCGTCGAACGCCTTGCCCGCATATTGCGGCTTGCGGTACGCGGTCAATATGCCGCGCGACGAGTTGACGATGCCGCCTATGCCGTCGCGGAAACAGACCGCGAGATCTTCCGCCTTTCCTCCCTGCGCTCCGTAACCGGGTATGAGAAAAAACAGATGAGGATGCGCTTTGCGGATCGCCTCCGCCTGCGCCTTATGTGTCGCTCCGACGACCGCGCCCACGCTCGAATAACCGTATTTACCGCGCAGATCCGCGCCCCACCCGTCGACGAGGCAAGCCATGTTTTCATACAGCGTCTTGCCGTTGTCCATCACTCTGTCCTGCAGTTCGCCGCCGCTCGGATTAGAGGTCTTGACAAGCACGAATATACCGCGGTCGTTCTTTTTGCAGTCCGCTACGAACGGCAGCACTCCGTCGCTGCCGAGATAGCCGTTGACCGTGACGAAGTCGCTCTCGAACGGCGTAACCGCGCTGCCCTCGAGTACCGTCTCGCCGAGATATGCGTTGCTGTATGCGGACGCCGTGCTGCCGATGTCGTTGCGTTTGACGTCGGCTATCGTAAACAGACCGTGCTGGCGCGCATACGCGAGCGTATCGGAAAACGCGCGCATTCCTTCGACGCCGTACATCTCGTAATAGGCGACCTGCACCTTGACTGCCGGGACTACGTCCCTGATCGCGTCGATCAGCGCGAAGTTGAAATCCGTGATATACTTGGCGGCGTCATAAAGCGTTTCGCACTTGCCGCGCACATCGTCGGGCAGATAGTCTATACAGGTGTCCAATCCCACGACCGACGGGTTGTCCGTCTCTTTGATCTTGTCGATCAATCTGTCAATCAGCATATTTCACCGTCCTTGAATTTTATTTCGCCGCCGACCATCGTCATTATGACCTTGCCAAAGACTTCGCGCCCCTTGAACGGAGTGTTCTTGCCCTTGGAGAAGAACTTCGACGGATCGACGCTGTATTTTTCGTTGAGGTCGACAAGCGCTATGTCCGCAAGCCCGCCCTTTTCGATCGAACCGAAGGGTATGCCGACCAGCTTTGCGGGGTTTTCCGTCATCAATTGCGACAGCTTTTGCAGCGAGATCGCGCCGCTCTTGACGAGGTATGTGTACGCCAGCGCAAACGAGGTCTCAAGCCCGCTTATACCGTTGGCGGCGTCGTTCAGCGCGCCCTTTTCGTGCGCGGCGTGCGGCGCGTGGTCGGTGACGATCGCGTCGACCGTGCCGTCCTGTATCGCGCGGATGATCGCCTGTCTGTCCCTCTCTTCTCGCAACGGGGGGTTGACCTTTGCCATAGGGTCGCCGTCCGCGGCAAGCCCGTCGGTCGCGGCGAAGTAGTGCGGGCATGTCTCGCAGCTCACCTTTATGCCGGCGCGTTTCGCGTCGCGTATAAGACGCGCGCTGCCCTCCGTGCTGATGTGCGCGATATGCACCTTTGTCGACAGCGCGTCCGCAAGCACTATCTCGCGGGCGACCATGACCTCCTCGCTCGCTCTCGTTATGCCGCGGAAGCCCGCGTCCGACGCGACGAAGCCCTCGTTGATCACGCCTCCGGCAACGAGCGACATCTCCTCGCAATGACTGATCAGAAGCGCGTCGAACCGTTTGGCGTATTCGAGCGCGATCCTCATCGTCTGCGCGTTTTCGACCGGACGCCCGTCGTCTGAAAAAGCGACCGCTCCCGCCTGTTTGAGCTTGCCGAACTCGGCGATCTGTTTGCCCTCCTGCCCGACGGTGATCGCCGCGATGGGATAGACCTTGGCGAGACCGACCTCGGCGGCGCGCGTCTTGACGTATTTTACGATATACCTGTTGTCGGTGACGGGCTTGGTGTTGGGCATGCAGCAGACGGCGGAAAAGCCTCCCGCGACCGCGGCGCGGCAGCCGCTCTCGATGTCCTCTTTGTACTCGAAACCGGGCTCGCGCAGATGCACGTGCATATCGATAAACGCCGGCAGCGCGGTCAGACCTCTCGCGTCTATGACCAGGGCTCCCTTGGGCGGCTTGACGTCGCCGACCTCGACGACGGTATCGCCGTCGACCGCTATGTCAACGATCTTGCCGAACAGATCGGCTGCCTTGATAACTATCATTGTCCACCTCCCAAAAGCTCTTTGAGCAGCGCCATTCTGGTCGCCACTCCGTTGGTGACCTGTACGTCTTTGAGGCAGTATTCCTTGTCGAGTACGTCGTAAGCAAGCTCCACGCCCCTGTTGACGGGACCGGGATGAAGCACGACCGCGCCCTTGTTGGCGAGTTTCATCCTCGCGTCGGTGATGCCGAAGAAGGATGTGTATTCGCCGTAACTCGGGAACAGCCCCACCTGCTGTCTTTCAAGTTGTATGCGCAGCCCCATCACCGCGTCCGAACCGACAAACGCGTCCTCGATCGTCTCGCACACCGTGCATTTCATCTTTTCTATCCCGAGCGGCAGCATCGTCGGCGGCGCGAACACCTTGACCTTTGCGCCCATCGTCGTCAAACTCTCCATATTGCTGCGCGCGACGCGGCTGTGCTTGATGTCTCCGATGATCGCCACCGTCAGCCCGTCGACCTTGCCGAACCGCTCGACGAGGGTGAACAGATCGAGCAACGCCTGCGTGGGGTGCGCGTGCAATCCGTCGCCGGCATTGATCACGGGGATGTCGACATTGTCCGCGACGAGTCGGGGCGCGCCCGAGACGGAGTGGCGGATGACGATCGCGTCCGTGCCCATCGCCTCTATGGTCTTGGCGGTGTCGATCAGCGACTCGCCCTTTTGCACGCTCGAAGCAGCAACGTCGAGGCTTGCGACCGTCGCGCCGAGATATTTGCACGCGTCCTCAAACGAAGTGCGGGTGCGGGTGCTGTTCTCGTAAAACAGCGTTGCGACCATTTTGCCCTTGAGTTCGTCCGAAAACTTGTCGCCGGAAAGTATGCGCCTCTTCATCTCGAACGCGGACGAGAGCAGCTTTTGCAGCGTTCCGGCGGACACGCCTCTCATCTTCAAAAAGTCTTGCAACATAAACATCTCCGAATGTCGTTTGTAATATAATACCATATATGCGCGCAAAAATAAAGCAAAAGCGCGTTGCTCGCCGTCCTTTCCGCCTGCGCGCAAAAATGCGAAAAAATACGTCCTTTGCGCATAAAAACCGAATACATATCGCAAAAAACGTATTTCATTCGCTGTTTTTGCGGTCGTCGCGCCGCAAAAATTTTTGTCGTCACGGCGCAAATACCGCCCTGAGCGGGATCATTTCTTCGAGCCGACAAACGCTCCTATACCGCCGACGATCGAGCCTGCAGCGAGCAGATACGCGCCGTAGGACAGCTCCCAGCCCACGCCGTCTATATCGATGCTGAACCCGAAATTGCCTCCTATCACGCCCTCGGACGCGACGACAAAAGAGAAGATCAGCGCCAAGACGCCGAACAGGACCGCGCCTATACCCGCGATCTTTCCTGCAAGGCGGACGGGACCGATGTTGACGAGCATGCGCACGAGTACCAACGCAAAGCCCGCGACCGCAAGGATACCCGCGATCCAAGCAAACGTCTGCATCATGATCTGATTGGCGCTTTCTGTTTCCGCAAAGTCCTGCAGCGTCATGCTCTCCGTTTCTATATTATCCCCTATGCTGTAATGCATCCAATCGTTGAACAGTCCGACGACCGCCAACACCGCTCCGACGAGCGCGACGGCGAGCATCGCTATCGTCAGGGTCGAGAGCTTTTTCTTTCTTGACTTTTTCTTTGCCATAATATGCCTCCTTTAATATTTTGGGCGGCAAAACCAAACGGTTTTGCCGCCCAAATCTACCATTTCATTGTATCACGTCTTTTGACGTTTGTCAACGGCGATCGCCCTGTTTTGTCGGATCGTTCGTCTTGCGTCTCTTACGCTTTCTGCGCTTAACTTCACGCGCGTACTCCGGCGCGTCGAAGCGGTCCCAGTCGAGGTTTGCGTCGGCGGGCAGGGAAAACCTCTGCTCGAACTCGTCTATCGTCATCATCTCAGTCTCGCCTGCGGCGGCGAGTCTGCGCGCACGGCTGTATTTTGAGCATTTACGCGGTCTGCCCGTCTCGTCTCTTACGGCGCACGACGCATATATCTTCGCCTCGGCGGGTTTGAGCGTATACCCCATCCCTGCGGCGTCTATGCGGGTCAGCGCGCGCATCGCGCGATCGTAGTCAAAGCTCTCGAGGTTGTCCGAAAGACATACCCTGGCTCCTTCGTTACGCTTGTTTATGTCCTCGGCGTAGCGCATGAACATCTCGTGGTTGCGGCTGCCGCGCAGACAGAAGTTTTCCTGCCCGGGCTTGACCTTGCGGTAGTGCGGGCGGGGCGTCTTGTCGCGCGAATCTCGCATCTCCTCTGTGGAATAAGCATAATAAAACCCATCCGTCTCCCCGGCAAAGTCGGGATAGGCGGCGACCGCCTCGTCCATATTCATCCCGAGATGCGCGCACAGCGCCTTGGCAACATCCATCGTCATCTCCGCGTCCATATCGCTGCGATGGGCGTCGTGCGGCTCCGCCTTGCACCACTCCTCGTACGCGGAAGTCAGCCTGCATACGTTTTCGCGCCCGGAAAGCTTTTGCTCGAACATCTGCACGTCAAAGAAACGTATCTTGGGAGGATCGAGTTTGTAGCGGTTGCACTCGTCCAGCAGATATACGACGTCCGCGGCGGTGTTGAATCCGACCGCGACCGCGCCGTCCAACATTTTCGTCAGCCTCGGAAAGACGGCGTCGAACTTCGGTTTCGACTTGAAGATGCGGCGGTCATACGCCATCATCTTGCGGACGACGAACCAATCGAACTGCGCGTCCGGGTTGATCAGGATGTCCTCGCGCGGTTCCAGGACGTTGAAGTTTTCGTCGGTCAGCACAAAACCTATGCTGAACAGCTTGCCCGTCTTGTCAAAGCAGTTCGCGCATTCGGTATCGAAAAACAGATATTTCATTTTCCTCCGCACGCCGCGCGATGTTGCCAACGCGGCGCAGTTGTGTTATAATTCAATTGTTATGGCTTCGTATTACACCCACTACCGCAGCGCGCTGCGCGCTGCCAACGATCTTGACGAAAAGGCGCGCGGCCTCGTCTCCCGCCGCAAAGAGGTCTACCTCGCCGGCGCGCAGGGACCCGACCTGCTCTTTTACGTATTCGGCAAATACCGCGGCATAGCGGGCAAAGTACACGCGTGCGCGGTATACGACCAATTCGCCGCGCTCGCGCGGCTGTGCGCAGACACAGGCAGCGACGACATCCTCGCCTACTGCCTCGGCTATGTCTCCCATTATGCGGTGGACAGCGCGATACATCCGCTGATGATTCACGACGCGGGCAATTATATGCGCCGCTTTTTCAAGCCCGACCTCTATCCGTCGCTGCATATGATGCAGGAAGCGGCGATCGACCGCATCCTCTTTTTGCGCGACAGAGGCGCCGGCACGCGCTTTCGCGCCAAGACCGTGCTGCCCTGCACCGACGCTTCCCGCACGGCGGCGGCGACCTGTCTGACCGAGATCGGCAAGATCTTCGACGCCGATCTGCCCTACGACAAACTGTTCGCCGCGCAAAAACGCATGGCGACATATCAAAGCGTGTTCGACAACCTGATCTCCCCCGCGTGCCTCGTCGTAAAGGCTGCGGGCGCGCTGATGGGCAAACCCAACTACATCTACGGCTTCGTCACGCCCTCGCTCGACGGCGGCGTCGACTTCATGAACTCGGAACGCCGCCCCTATCCGTCCGTCGCAAACGAGTACGATTCGCCTTCGCTCGACCTGTCGGTCGACGCGATCCTGGAGGCAGCCCATGCGCGCACCCTCGAACTTTCCGCCAAATTCCTCGCCGAAACAAGGGGTGAAACGTCTCTTTCGCCGTCCGATTTCGAGGTATCGTTTTCGGGCAGACGCACATTGACTCCGCAGCAATATTACAAGGGAGCGGACGACTGATCCGCCCCGCTCGATCGGGAGAGCGGCGACGCTCTCTCTTTTTATTTACTCCGCTTTTTCGAACTGCGCGGCGATCTTCTGCATCGCCATCTTCCCCTCGTCGCTCAGCGGCAGGAAAGGCCTGCGGCAGTCGCCCATCTCTATGCCGAGGCACTCCAAGATGTATTTCTCGGACGCAAATACGCCGTACTTGATCAATTGAGCGATGATCTCGTTGACCTCGTACTGGGTCGAGCATGCGGTCTTGACGTCGTTGTTCACAAAAGAGCGATAGATGGTGATGAACTTTTCCGCCATAAAGTTGTAGGTGCTGCCGATGCCGCCGTCCGCGCCCATAGCAAGTCCGCCGATCAGCATCTCGTCAAAACCGTTGTAGACGATGGGCTTCGCCTTCATCGTCTTGAACTGTTCGAGCGCGAACAGATCTGACGTGGTGTGCTTTATACCGATGAACTTGTCGGTGTGGGCAAACATCTCCTCCGCAGTTCCCTTGTCGAGATTGAAACCGTTCGCCGCCGGGAAGTTGTAGACGATCATCGGCAAACTCGTCGCGTCGGCGATGTCGTAGTAGTATTGCTTGCGCTGTTCGGGCGTGAACGCATAGTAGTAAGGCGCGACCGCGCTGATCGCGTCGTAACCTAGCTTTTCGGCGTTCTTCGCCATCTCGATCGCATGTTCGGTGCAAACCGTGCCGACGTGGGCGATCATGGTCGATCTGCCGTTGTTCGCCTCCGCGGCGTACTCGAACAGAGTCTCCCTTTCCTCTTTTGTCAGCAGCAGACCTTCGCCCGTCGAACCGCCTACATAAAAGCCGTCCACTCCCTTTCCGAGGTTATAGCGGATCAGCTTTTCGACCGATTTTTTGCTGACCTTGTCGTTCTTATCGAACGGGGTCAGAAGCGCGGGCAATATGCCCTTGAACTTCTCTTTGTCGTACATAAAATTTATGCCTCCGTAACAGAGTTATTGATTTTTGAATTTGCCGTTGAGCGCCGCGTATGCCGCTCCGAGCGCGCCGGCGCGGTTGCCGAGCGCAGCACGTCTTATGCGTTTTGCGAACACAGGCTCCGTTTTTTGTACAAATCTGTCCCACCAGCCGACGATCTCTATCACGCCGCCGCCTATGATGACGTTTTGCGCTCCAGCGTCAAACGCGAGCCTCGCCGCCGTACCCAGCGCTTCAAGGAATGCGTCCGTCGCCGCGCGGTATTTTTCATAATCCGCAAAGACCGCGTCCAGATCGCCGCTGCCGCTCATGCGCCTCATCGCGCTTGCCGAAACATACTGTTCAAGACACCCTCTTTTGCCGCATTTGCACGGCTCGCCGCCCTCGACATAACAAATATGCCCGAGATGAAGATCGACGACCGCCGACGCGTCGAGTTCCCCCGCCTTGACGAGTGCGCTGCCCAATCCCGTACCTATCGTCAGCACCGCTTCGTCTGCGTTCGCGCCGCCGAAACAATGCTCTGCGACTGCGGCTGCGGTCGCGTCGTTGACGACCTTGACGGGCAGGCGAAACCTGTCGGCAAGATCGCCTCGTATGTCGTAGCCGGTAAATCCCGGCAGCGCGTCCGTCGCGTAGGTGACGACGCCGCTGTCCCAATCGACCGTGCCCGCGGTGGAGACGGCGATCGCGTCGCAGCGCTCCTCTTTGAGCAATGCGCTTATGCTTGCATACACCGCGTTCTTTATTGCGTCAAAGCCCTCGCCCGCACGCGTCGGCGCCGACGCGTATCCCCGCGCTTTGAACGACTCTATCGGCTCGCCTTTCGCCGCGTCGGCGCGCATACGCTTGATAGTCGTGCCGCCTATGTCTATGCACGCGAGTTTCACTTGCCTATCACCTCGGCAAAGCGTCTTGTGATGTCGCGCGGTCTCGTGATCGCGCTGCCGATGACGACCGCGTACACGCCCTGCGCCCACACTTTTTGAAGCTGTCCTCTTTCCCAGATCCCGCCCTCGGCGATGATCTTCGTGCCGGGGAAACTCTTGACCAATTTGCCTATAAACTCGACGTCGGGCAGCTGCGCGCCCTTGGTGTGCGCGGTATAGCCGCGCAGCGTCGTGCCTACATAATCGAATCCGAGCCTGACGGCGTTTTCCGCCTCGTCGAAATCGCTGCAATCCGCCATGATCTCGACGTCGGGCGCGTTGGCGCGGATATATTTCACAAGCCCTTCGAGAGTCTCGCCGTTGGGACGGGGACGCAGCGTCGCGTCCAAAGCGATGACCTTTGCGCCGCACCCGATGAGGTCGTCCGCCTCTTTTTTGGTAGGAGTTATGTAGACTTCGCTGTCCGGATACTCCGCTTTGATGATCGCAATGATCGGGACGTCGACCTCGCCGCGTATATCGACGATGTCGCTGACATAATTCGCCCTGATGCCGACCGCTCCTCCCTGAACGGCGGCGCGCGCCATATACTTCATGATGCCCAGCCCGTAAAGCGGTTCGCCTTTGACCGCCTGACAGGATACGATAAGTCCTCTGTTGAGATGTGCCATTATTCCTCCTTTGCGGACGCCTTGATGTCGTCCAATGCGAGTTTTACGAAATCCACCGTCTCGTGCATCGTGCTTCCCTCGTACAGCACGCCTATCGAGCCGTCCTTCATCTGCGTCATGCAGCTGTACACGAACTCTCCGTCCTTGATTTTGAGCGAGTGCGCGAACGTCTCGCCGTAGTCGTACGAGATGCGGATGACGCCGTTCTCCCTCTTAGTCTTGCTCGCCGCATTGAGTACGAGCGTCGCCTCGCGGCCGCCGTCCATGACGTTGAGCGCGGCGATCTGGCATATCGGCTGCGGTATGCCGATGTAATGAAAATCCTTCCACGTCGCGCCGCCGTCGTCGCTCGTTGCGACCGCGACCTCGCGCCGTCTCGAATGGTTGCGCACAAACGCTTTCAATCCTCCTCCGGGCAGCGTTATTATCTGCGCCTCGCTCGTGCGCTCGCCGTCCGCAATGAACTTGTGCCCGACCTTGAACAGTCCGAGACGTTTGCGGTTTTCGCCCATGACTCCGCCGCGCGTCCACGTCGCGCCGCCGTCGTCGCTGAAGATGCACGCCGCGCACTCCATCAGCGGCCAAAAGCGCGGAGTGAAGTATATCGGCACGACGATACGTCCCTTGTGCTCGCCCTCGGTCAGCTGCACGCCGACTCCGGGGCCCGCGCCGATGAAGCACATATACTTGTCTTTGACCTGCGCGGAGATGCACTCGGGCTTTGTCCAGGTGACGCCGTTGTCAAAGCTCTTGGCGAGGTACATATACGAGGTGCGGTATTCGGTGAAGCCGCCCTCTCCGGTGCGTATGTTGCCGACCTTTTTCTCGCCGACGCGCACGTCGAAGTTTTCGTCGACGCGGTATTCGGTCGCAAGATCTCTGTCGAAGAGTCTGCCGTCCTTTTCGAGCGACAGTCTGCGCTTGCCGTGCATGACGATCTGTCTGCCCTTTTTGTCAAAACCGGTGCCGCGGCGGCTGTTGAGGATGCCGACGCCGGCGGGGGTGTGGCTGTACAGCATCAGCAGCGTGCCATTTTGTCGGTCAAAGACGAGGCAGGGGTCGATCGCCGCCGACGAGTGGGCAATGTCCTCGCCGCACTCCTTGACCGCAAAGTGCATGTCCGTCCACGACTCGCCGTTGTCGAACGAGCGGCAGATCACCTTTTCTATGCGGTTGGGGTTGTCGCTGCCGCCGTAAAGTCGCGCGTCGGCGCAGGCGATGACCGTGCCGTCGTCCGCGGTGATGATGGACGGAATGCGGTAATTGTTGACGGGTCCGCGTTCCTTGGAAAAAAGGCTGAAAGGCTTTGAGATCATATCGGTTTTGCTCCTGTTTTTTGGTTCTGTGTCTGCTAAACGCACTTATTGAGGCATTTCGACAAGCTCTCCGACCTCCCCCGAGATCAGCGCTCCGCCTCCGTACAGCACGATGTAGACATCCGCTTCGTACCCTCGGAGAAAGGCGTCCGTCTCCTCCGCCGCTATGCGGAACGCGTCGCGTTTTGGATAGCCGTACACGCCCGCCGAGATCAGCGGAAAGGCTACGCTTTTCAGACCGAGTTCTTTGACTATCGCAAGGCTCGAGCGATAGCAGCTCCTCAACTTCTCCTCCTCGCCGAATCCGCCGCCGTGCCATATCGGTCCCACGGTGTGGATGACGTATTTTGCGGGCAGAAGATATCCCTTCGTGACCTTTGCCCCGCCCGTCTCGCAGCCGCCCAAAGCGCGGCATTCGGCAAGCAGTTCCGCTCCCGCGGCGCGGTGTATCGCCCCGTCCACTCCGCCTCCGCCCAACAGAGAGTTGTTTGCGGCGTTGACGATCGCGTCCGTGCGGCAGCGGGTGATGTCCCCTATGCAGACAAAGCGCGGCATTTCAGCGCATCAAAGGCGACGTCAATACAAAGTCTGCGGTCGCCTTGTTGGTAGCGATGGGCACGTCGTACAGCGCGGCTATGCGCAGCAGCGCCTTGACGTCGGGGTCGTGCGGCTGCATGGACAGCGGGTCCCAAAAGAAGATGACCGCGTCTATCTGCCCCTCGGCTATCTTCGCGCCGATCTGCTGATCGCCGCCTAGCGGTCCGGACAGATAGCGATACACGTCGAGTCCCGTAGACTCGGCGACCAATTTCGCGGTCGTTCCGGTGCCGCAAAGCCGAAATTTTGCCAAAAGGTCTTTGTTCTTCATAGGCCAGGCGACCATCTCCGCCTTTTTGTTGTCATGCGCTATCAGCGCGACGGTCTTGATCTCTTTCATACAATACTCCTTTACACAAGTTTAGCACAGCGCGCGCGTATAGTCAAACAAAGAACAAACGGGGACGGCGAAATTTCGGCGCAACTTTTGTTCTCGATCGCCGCCGCCGGTTTCGTGCGTTTGTGTGCGCCGCCGATACACGGGCTCTCCGACGCAAAAATCATCATGCGCTTTTGCGTCGGACTAACGTCAAATCGCAGCGCGTTTTGCGACTGCTTTGATTTTGCTCTTCCGCGCAAAAAACGGAGCGTCTTTGAAGGCGCTCCGCCGCTTTGGCTTTTCCGATCTGCGTCGGAGATGTTCTTGCCGCCTAAACCGACTGATCCGTTTTAAGTTCAAAGCGCATACGGACTTCCAAGCCGATCACTTCCTCTTTGCCTACGACGACTTCCGTGCCGTCCTCGCCCACTACGGTCTCGGGCTCGCTCCAAATCTCGTAGATGTCAAAGGTCTGCATCATATCGCCGAGATCTATGACGTCGTCCTCTCCGTCGATCACTCCGCTCTGTTCGCCGAAAGTCCACGACGGACGAGCCGCGCCCTCAAATGTGAAAATTATTCGCATTGCGGTTTCGGTAACATAATCGACTTTGTACGACGTAAAACCGTCGAGCGTCGCGCCGTTCAGCCACAGCCCGTCAATCCATTCCGCCGCAGGGCTTTCGACGCCCATGACAATCAAGTCCTCGTCTTTTTCGGGCGCGGCCAACGTGACTTCTGCGCTCTCGAACTTCAATTCGCATATGACCGTCTCCGCGCTGCCGAAATCTCCGCCGATCACGAGTCCCTCATAGCGGTAGGTCACGCCGTTATTTACGCAGATAGTGTACTCGCTCTCTACGCCTCTGAACTTGGCTGTTCCCTTGTACTTGTCGCAAGTCACGCCGTTGACGATCTCCGTGCCCGCGCTCGTCATCTCCGCGATGTTATAGCTTATCGTCAGCGCGGGCGGCAGCGAGTCGTCGACGACGCTCTCGACAGTACCGGCGTATTCGCCGACCGAATAGACGAATTGCATGCCGGCGAAGTCGGCAAGTCCGTTGTACACTTTCGCGCTTTGCCCGTCGAACACATAGAGCGCGCCGTTAGCCCGCGCCATGCCTCCGTCCTTGTCCAGATCGATCGTCGGCAGATCGTCGCCCGGCTTTTCCTCTTCGCCCCATTCGCTCGACACGGATTGAGTGTAGGCGTATTTGCCCTCGCCCAGCTTCCGGGCGACGCTTGCCGTCTGCACGCCCCACTCTATACCGAAGAACTCCTCGGCGCTCGTCTTGAGCGCATACTCAACGATCGTGACGCTCCAACTGTCGCCGACGCCCTCATTTTCGCCCTCGGCGTAATGGTACGCGTCTATTTTGACCGCATACTTGCCCGTCGCATATACGCCGTACCAATTGCTTTCGCTCTCATAGAGCGAGACGGCTTGGGCGTATTGCTCGATTGCGGCGCGGTATGCCTCGACCGCCGCCGTGGCTGCGTTGTAGTCGCTCAAATATGTGACATCGTCGAAGTTTGCCTCCGCGTAGCCCTCGGGGTCGTTCCAGCCGAGCGCGCCGTTTTCGATCGCCGTATCCATGCCCCAAACAAACGCGTCCGTCTCAAGCTGCGGTCTGTCGTCGGGGAATGCCTGCGCCGGCTCGCCGTAGTAGGTGACTTCCGCGCCCTGCGTTCCGTCGCTGTATTCGCGTTTGAGTACGAGGTCGAGTTCCTCGTCGTACCACACCGTCACATATCCGCCGTTCAACTTGACGACATCTCTTTCGGCGACTGTTTCCTTGCCCTCTTCGCTCCAAAGCGATCCGCCATCTTCGGCAACGTCGTCAAACGAACCGTAGTAAGACGGCGTCATCCATTCAAACACCTCGTAGCAGACGCTGCAAAACTCCGCCGGAGTGATCGCGGCCGCGTCGGGATGGGGCGCGCCGTCGGGCATCGTCTCGACCAGCATGCCGCCGTCGGTGCGCCTGTAAACGGCAGTCTCTCCATCGCGTGTCACGACGACGTATTCTTCGTCTGCTTGGACGGTGTATTTGTGGGTGATGTTTTCGCCAAAAATGTCCTCTACGTCCATTCTCACGACGAGTGGTTGAGTAGCGTAAATGAACACGGGCAGGGATTTTTGAGTCACGGAGATCGTCACTTCTCTGCCGTCGTGTCTGTCCTCGATGGCGCCGGCGCCTTGCTCGGAGACAAACACGCGGTATTGATTGTATTTCGCGCCGTTGACGCCGCCGTCGTCATAGACCCACGCGCCATAGCCGTCCTCACGCCAGCCGTCTGCGACAAGCTTTTCGCCGAACGCCGCAAGCTCATCATCATCCACGCCGTAGACGTAGAAGCGATCGGCGTAGACTCCGTACTCGGCTTGCTCGACGTCGACATACCAGCCTTCCGCGCCGACAATGCCGTCAAAGGGAATTTCGTCCAAGCAGAACGCCTCTTGCATCTCGTCGACGGGCATTTGAGCCTGCAATTGCCCGTAAAGGGGCAGCGCGAGCAACTCGCCGACATAGTCGGTCTCTTCGACGCGGACGAGACTGCATCTGAGCGTGGACGAGGGGTCGTCCCAGCTGTCTCTGCCGCTGTATTCGAGCACGAGCCCCGTCGCTTTGTCGATCCAAAATTCGGCGGTCCAGACGATGTCCTCTTCGTCGTCGCCGTTGACGTGCACGTCTGCGGTGTATTTTTCGCATTCAAAGCCGGCGATCGTCTTTGTCTCGCCCGTCTTGATGCGGTTGCTCGACCTTGCGTAATTATCCTGCGCAGAATCGAGACTTG
>CALWKU010000048.1 GCA_944381345.1 uncultured Christensenellaceae bacterium | reverse complement strand
TTGACTGCGTTTATCTGCTTGATTCTTTGCAAAATCTATTTCGGCGCGTTGCGCGCGTGCGAGATCACTACCCTCTCCTTGCCTGCCGCTCATTGTACCAACCCCCAAAAAGACCGCGCAAGCGGGGTGAGGGCAAGCCGACATAAAATTTCCGGCGGCGTTTTGCCGTCGGAATTTTGTCGGTGTACAGCAGTTTTGAGCGAGGAATTTTGCGCGCAGACGAGTCGCGTCCCCGCAGCTCAATCCTTTATGGCTTAGCAAGGGGCAAGACGAAGTATGCGCGCAAAAGATCCGCTCAAAACCTTGCCCTCACCCCGCTTGCGCGGTCAAAGAATCTGAAGCTGTTTTTTGTACGCGCGCTTGAAATCCCCGATGCTCGTCATCGCGTCCTTGATCTCGAGCGAACACTCGGCTCCTTCGCTGTCCGTCTTCATGATGACGCTATCGCCGAGTACGTCGCAGGTGATGGTCTTGATGACGCCGCTCATGCTGCGGTCGAGGCTTTCGGCGATGCGGACGATGACTCCCAATTTGAAGATCGCGTCGACGTCCTCCTCGGTCAGCATCTCGCGGTAGCGCATGAATTCCATGGTGTTGATGTCGCCTTTGCGGTGCATACACGCCATGAACGCAGCCATGACGAGGTCTTTGTGCGAAATACCGTAGAGGTTGCTGTTGAGGATGATGTAGCACGAATGCTTGTGATGGTCATAGTACTTGATGCGGTTGCCGGTGTCGTGAAGCATCGCGGCGGTGCGCAGCACTTTGACGTAAGCCCTGGGCAGTTTGTGCAACACCTTGAGCTGTTTGAACAGCTGAATGGACAGATTGTAGACATGTTCGGCGTGCGGAATGTTTTCGCCGAAGAAGTTGAGCAGCGAATAGATGCTGTGCCCGAGTACGTCCGAAATGGGTTTTTCGTTGGTGGACGGCACCGCGTAACGGAACATCGCACCCTCGCGCAGACCGCCTCCGGAAATGACGAGTTCCTCCATCCCGAGATGGCCTATCACCGCCTTCATCGCTGCAAGCGCCGACGGAAAGATGTCGGCTCTGACGCTGGACAAGCCCTTGATCTTCATCGTCTTGTCGAGATCGAGCGCTCGGATGTTTGAATAGATGCCGTTGAATTCCTGCGACGTAATCACATAGTTGTGAGCCATGGACAGCGGATACTTTTTGAGCATACGGCTTATCTTGCCCAAGTTACGATAAGAGCCGCCGACGCCGATCAGCTTGGTGTCGGGCAGGATCTCGTTCATCCACTCGAGCTTGGAGAGCTGCTCTTTGATGTAATCCTCGATGAATTGAGTGCGCTCCTGCGGAGAGCCGCCGTGCTTTTCGGCAAGCTCGGTCAGCACGACCGCGCCGAACGGCAGCGTGACGTGCTGCAACAGATTTTTGCGGTTGTAATAGATGAACTGAGTGCTGCCGCCGCCGATGTCCATAATCAGTCCGCGCGGAATGTCCATGGAGTTGATCACGCCCTGATAGACGAGTTGAGCCTCTTCATCCTCGTCAAGCACGCGCAGTTTGATGCCGGTGGTCGCAAGTACGTCGTCGAGAAACCCCCGTTGGTTCTTGGCGCGTCTGACCGCCGCGGTCGCATAGGCGTAGATCTTCTCGACCTTGTTGGCGTCGCAAAGGCGACGGAACATCTTGAGAGTCTTGATGGTCTGAGCCATACGAGCAGGCTGTAAAAATCCGTCAAGCTCCATATCCTGAGCAAGACGGACCGTTTCTTTCAATTCATCCACCACCGAAAAGTATCCGCCTTCCAAAATGTCGACGAGTACGAGCCTCAGTGAATTGGAACCCAAATCGATGATCGCTATCTTTTCCATACATTTTCCTTTTGATGTGTTAGGCACACTGTTGCGGGTATATTATAACACAATAACCGAAACTTGGCAATACCCAATTTTCAAAATTGCGGATTTTGCAAAAATATCAGCGCAAAAAACTTATTATTGCGCAAATTCAGCATTTTCGAGACAAAATACGGCACGGCGGAAAGCCGCGCCGCATATCGTTGTTATCTCAGTCCAGACGCTTTGCGACCGCTTTAAGGAATTCCTCGGTGGACAAAGTCTTTGCCTGCGCCTCTCCTTTCCAAATCACCGCAAGATCGCCGGTCATCTCTCCCGCCTCGATCGTGTCGATCGTTGCCCTTTCCAGCTTGTCCCCGAACGCGGCGAGCGCGTCGTTGCCGTCAAGCTGCCCGCGTTTGCGCAATGCTCCCGACCACGCGAAGATCGTCGCTACGGGATTGGTCGAGGTCGTCTGCCCCGCCTTGTACTTATAATAGTGCCGTGTAACGGTACCGTGCGCCGCTTCGTATTCGTAATTGCCGTCCGGTGAAACAAGTACCGACGTCATCATAGCCAACGAACCGAACGCGGTAGCGACCATATCGCTCATCACGTCGCCGTCGTAGTTCTTGCACGCCCAGATCATGCCGCCTTTGCTGCGTATCACTCGCGCTACGGCGTCGTCGATCAGCGTGTAGAAATACTCGACGCCCGCCTCTTTGAACTTGTCCTCGTACTCCTTTGTGAAGATGTCGGCAAAGATGTCTTTGAAACGGTGGTCGTAGGTCTTGGAGATCGTATCCTTTGCCGCAAACCACAGATCCTGACGCCTGTCGAGCGCATAGTTGAAACAGCTGCGCGCAAAACTCCTGACGCTGGCGTCGGTGTTGTGCATGCCCATAACTACGCCGCCCGTCTTGGAGAAGTCGAATATCTCAAGTACGCGCTCGGACGTCTTGCCGCTGACGACGAGGCTCGCCTTTTCGCCCTTGGAAACGTACGCCTCGACGTCCTTGTAGATGTCGCCGTAAGCGTGTCTTGCGATCGTGATCGGTTTCTCCCATGTCGGGATATAGGGGACGATGCCCTTGACCATGATGGGCGTGCGGAATACCGTACCGTCCAAAACCGCCCTGATCGTACCGTTGGGGCTTTTCCACATCTGAGTGAGGTTATACTCGGTCACGCGTTGGGCGTTGGGCGTGATGGTCGCACACTTGACGCCTACGCCGAGACGTTTGACAGCCGCGGCTGCCTCGTGCGTGACTTTGTCGCCGCTCGCCTCGCGCGACGGCAGTCCGAGATCGTAATACTCGGTCTTGAGATCGACGTACGGCTTGAGCAATATATCCTTGATCATCGCCCAAATGACGCGCGTCATCTCATCGCCGTCCATCTCGACCAACGGCGTGTTCATACCGATCTTTTTCATTTATTACTCCTTGGGCATCGCCCGAAAACGTTATCTCCCGTGAGCGGGCGCGAATTCGCCCGTTGAAAACAATTATATTATCTTGCCGGCTATTTTGCAAGCATTTGAACTCGCATTGAGATAGCGAAAGAGCAGCGGCGAGTCGAATTCGTACTTTTTTACGCCGTTTTGGTCGACAGCCTGCGCGATCAGCGCGTCTGCGACGTCCGCCGCGCTCATCCCGAGCGGTTTGAAGAGATATGCCGCGAGCGAGCCGGGCACGGTGTTGACCTCGCCCGCAAACACCTTGCCGCTCTCAACAAAATAGTCGACGCGGATCACTCCCCGTCCGCCGAGCGCGCGATAGACCGCCTCCGTCGCCGCCTTGATCTCCGCCGCCGTCTCCTCCGGAATGTCGGCGGGACATTCCCTTCCGGGC
The DNA here is from genome assembly GCA_944381345.1 of uncultured Christensenellaceae bacterium. Classification (GTDB taxonomy): domain Bacteria; phylum Bacillota; class Clostridia; order Christensenellales; family UBA3700; genus Ornithoclostridium. Next base: position 3,320 of record CALWKU010000048.1, on the reverse strand, counting down.
GCGTTCTTCGCGCCGCGCAGATATTTGTCCTCATAGCTGAGCATCTCGCGCCACGGAACGACGCGCTCCGTCTCGGACACGACGACCTCGCCGTCCTTGGTCAGACACGCGCAGTTGATCTCGGAAAATTTCGTGAACGCCCTCTCTATGAGTATCTTGTCGTCAAAACAGCGAGCTGCTTCGACAGCCTCTTGTACCTCGGCTTCTCCTCCGCACACCGTCACGCCTATCGAACTGCCTTGCCGACACGGTTTGACGCACAGCGGCAGTCCGATCGACGCGACGGCGTCGACGGCGACTTCGGCGTTTGAGAGATCGCGTCCGTAACGCTTCCACCGCGCAACGTTCAGTCCGAGAGTCTCGAACAGCCGCTTTGTCAGCTCCTTATCCATCCCCACCGCCGAGCCTTCTACGTCCGCGCAGGTATAGGGCAGTCCCGAGACGGACAGCATTCCCTGCACCTCGCCGTTTTCGCCGCTGCCTCCGTGCGTGCATACGAGTACGCAGTCGGGGCGAGCGTACGGCACGAGCATTCCGCACACCTTGCGGTACAATCCGCGCCCGGCCCAATACACCTTGCGGCGGCGCGCCTTGCTGCCGAGATATGTCGAGACCGAACAGGCGTCTTTCGGTGAAAAGAAGCCTTCGTCGGTCATATAGACGGGCACTATCTTGTGTCTGCCTTTTAGTGCGTTCATCACCTGCATCCCTGTGATGACAGACACTTCCTTTTCGCACGAATCGCCGCCGTACAGCACAGCAACAAGCATTGTTTTCCCTCCTTGATTTGACTTACCTGCGTCTATTTTATGCGATTTGCGTTCAATAATTGTCCGGCAGATCGTTTTGGATGAGCAGCACGGATACCCCGTCCAACACCGTCGTGAACAGCGCCTTTGCGTCCTCGAGATCACGCGCAAAAAACAGTTTGCCGAGATAGCCCGCGCGCGCCAAGCCGCGCTCTATGTCCGCCGAGTTCGGTCCTATCACGATCGCAACGTCGGCGACATCGGCGAGCGCCCGTCCCAATTCCTCGTTGAGCCGCGCGCCCTCCTTCCCTCCCTCGACAATGCCCTGCGTCGCAACCGCTCTCTTTCCGCCGAACAGCCGCAGTGTGTCGAACGCGTTGCGTACCCCCTCGGGATCGGCATTGTAGCTGTCGTCGATAACGAGCAGCTTGCCCGCCGAAACGGGCTGCATTCGATGCGGAACGGGTCTCAGCTTTGCCGCGGCGGCGGCTATCTCCTCCGCCGAAACGCCGAGATCATGCGCGACGCACGCGGCAAGCGCGACGTTTTGTACGTTGGCGAGTCCGAGCAATGCGGTGCGGCAGACCGCCCTTTCTTTGTTCGAAAATACCAACTCGAACTCGCTGCCATCGGACGACATATTCACGCTCTCGATCGTACAATCGCCGAAATGCCCGGACGCAAGGGCGCGGCAGCCGCACTCCGAATACATCTTGGCGGCAAGCGCATTGCAGACATTGAAACAGCATGCGCCGCCGTGCGCCGCCAGATATTGCGGCAATTCGCGCTTTGCGGCATATACGTCGGAAAGCGAGCCGAACGTCTCGAGATGCTGTTCGCCCACCCCGGTAACCAGCCCGTAGGACGGCGAAACGAGCCGGCATATATCGGCGATGTCGCCCCTGCGCCGCGCACCTGCCTCGGCGACGAATATCTGTGCGTCCTTAGGCATAGCCGCAACGCTCAAACACATTCCGGCGGGAGTGTTGAAACTCGCGGGCGACGCAAAGACGCGATAGCGCGCGGACAGCATCGCGGCGAGATAGTTCTTTACGCTCGTCTTTCCGAAACTACCCGTCACCGCGATCGTAAACAGTCCCTTACGTTCTGCGAGCGTGCGACGGCATATTCGTCGATACCGCGCGGCGATCGCCTTCTCGACGGGCAAAGCGATCAGCAGCGCAAACCGAGCGCACAACGGTGAAAGCGCGCATACCGCCGCCGCAGCGAACCCGGAATAGCGCAGATCGGTCGCGCGAACGCAAAATTCGGCAGCGCAGCCCAAAGCCGCGCCGACAAACAGTCCCGCGGCGCACAACCTGACAAAGCGCGCCGTGACGCGCGGCGGAGTCTTGGCAAAGCGTCTTTTGACCACTGCCGCGCAGACCGCACACGCGCAGACCGCGCACAGCGGCGGCAAAACATAGTACGCGCCGCCTATAGCGAGCAATGCGAACCCCGCGCCGGCAAGCGCAAAGATCGCGCAGAGTACGAGCGGACCGCGCAAACACATCCCCGCCTTTCTGCCGCGCGCAAAGCGATAGCCGGACAATTGAAACAACGCAAAGAACGGCAGCGAAAGCGCAAGCGCAGCCGCCGCGCAAAACGCCGCGATCATTTTGCGCCTCCGGCAAGCGCGTCTATCATCGCGGCGACAACAGACGCGTTGTCGAGATAGCAAAAGTGTCCGCCGTCCAACTCTATCAAAGCGCCGTCACGGACGAGACGAGACATCTTCTTCGCAGTATAAGGCGGAGTGTCTTTGTCCGATTTTCCGTAAATTATCAACACGGGCACGCAAATTTTCTTTAATTGCTCCTCTTGGAAATTGCGGACCGCCAGCGCCAACACTCCGCGAAGATCTCCCTGCGCCGCTCTGTAATCCGCCGACCCGCAGCGCGACGTATCCAAACCGAAAGCGCGTCTTAATCTGTATGCCGCGATCTTGCAAGTACGCGTCGCGCTCCGCCTCGGTCTAACCCCTGCAGACGAGATAAGCGCCAACCCCTTGACCATCTCGGAATGCCGAGCGGATAGCGAGATCGCTACGCGCCCGCCGAACGAATGAGCAACGACGACGGCAGCCTCGCCGATAATCCGCTCCATCCACTCGGCGATGCCGTCGGCATACTCGTCAACGGTCATCACCCTCTTTAGCGGCGTCAAACCGAATCCGAACAGATCCGGCGAGTAGCGGTCGTACGCGGGCAGCCTCAGCGCAAGCGCGTCAAGCGACCGACAGTCTCCGCCCCAGCCATGCAAAAATACGAGCGGCGCACCTCCGCCCGTCCCCTCGCGGAATATGTAATTGATCACGCTGTCATCCATCTCACATCTCGACGACTTTATTATTGATAATATATATTATGTCGGCAAAACGCCGTCCGTTCCGTACTTTTTTGTTCCGCTCGTTTTGGAGCACAGAAGGTATAATTCAAACCGGCTTGACTGCGTTTATCTGCTTGATTCTTTGCAAAATCTATTTCGGCGCGTTGCGCGCGTGCGAGATCACTACCCTCTCCTTGCCTGCCGCTCATTGTACCAACCCCCAAAAAGACCGCGCAAGCGGGG
>CALWKU010000047.1 GCA_944381345.1 uncultured Christensenellaceae bacterium | reverse complement strand
AAGTGTTGCACTTGAAAGTATAATTCACCATTTTTAAAAACTTCCCCGCGTGTTACGCGGGGAAGTTTTTGCGAAAAGGTCAGTCGGATGTTATCGTGATAGTGACCCGCTCGGACTCCGTATAGGCGCCGTTTTGCAGCGCGGTGATCGTGATCTGCGAGCCTGCGGAAAGACCGCGGATGTTGAAAGTCGTCTCCGTCGTGTAAAGCGTTACCGGCTCGGTGTCCGTCGGCGTATATTCTACGAGATAGGCTAACGCGCCTTCTGCGGGCAAAACCGTTACCGTGGTCAGCCCCGTCGTCAGATCATAGACGGCGGTTGCCGTCGGAGCGTCAAGAGCGCCTTCGACCACCGTCGAGGTCATCGCTTCGTCGGACGGCAAAATGTCGGGGTTTTCGCTGTGCGCGGTCACACGTATGGAGTTGGTGCCGACCTTGAGTCCGCTGAGCACTACGGTCATGGTCTCGCTGTCGGTTGCAGCCTGTTTGCCGATGTCGACGCCGTTGACAAGCACGATGTAATAGTCTGCGAACGAGACATTGGCAAAGGTCAGTACGCGTTCGCCGGTTTCATTTTCGGAAACGGATAGTCCGGTCGGCGTTGCCAGCTCGATCTGATAGAGATATTCACAGCTTACGCTTTCGCCGGTCAAGTAGAGACAAGAGTCGTTTTCGCCGTTGCCGTCGGGATCGAGGGCGAACGGATTGTCGTAGCTGTAGTTGCCGACGGCGCGCGCAGAAATTGTGTGCGTGCCGGTGTTTGAGCGTAGCAACGTTGTAATGTCGTATTCGTAAGCGCCGTTTTCTGCCGTCTGCCATTCGCCCCCGTCGACGGAGAACTGATAACCTGTCGCGCCCTCGACTTCAGCGACCGCTGCGACGAGCTTGTCGGTGTCGGGATTGACGTTGATGTCGAGCGGGGTATCGAGTCTGCGGATGAATATGGGTTCGCCGTCGCCGTCGGTGTAGGTGACATTGACTAAGCGGTCATCGCGCAATTCGAGCGCGACGGTCTCGATATCGACAACCGAACCGCAAGTGTAGTTGTCAAGCAAGACCAGCGTTTCGGACGTCGCGGGATCGTCGTCCGATACGGAAGTCGCCGTGTCGATCGCTCCGAACGACACCACCTTAGAGCCGCCCGTCAAAACGAGCGAGTCGATAGCTCCTACAGCGTTGATGCGCGCGGCCGAGTTGTCCAAGGTGACGCCGCGGGCGGGGAAAGTCTCGGACGCCGAGGATATCGTCGCATTTACGGTCAAAGAGGCGACATCGGTGAAAGTCGCGGAGGCGTATTCTCCCTCTCCGAAAGAAATGCGGTCGTTGATAACGATTTCTTTGGCGGAGAGAGTGATCGCGCCGTTGCTCACGATGGAACTGTCAAAAAACAGCTTGCCGGCGGGTACATCTTCGGGCGTGGTGAGCGTGCCGACCACGGCAGGAGAGCACAGACGGAAAGAACCGTTCGGCGAAGAGACGACGATGTTGTCGGCGTCAATGTTGCCGCCGCTTATCCATTTGCCGCTCTTAAGCGTGCCGACGACCGATTCGCCGCTGCCGGGATTGTCGATGGTCAGCGTGCCGTTGACCGTGAGGCTGTGCCCGGCGAGATCGAGGGCATACCCTCTGCCGACGGTAACGTCGCCGTCGACGGTCAGATCGTCTTTAAGGACAAAATACGTGCCGTCGTCGTAGTTGAGGAAGTCCTCTGCGCTGCCGACGAAGATCTTGTTTCGGTTGATGAAGTATATCGGCAAAGTGATGCCAAGCACGATCGCCACGATCAAAAACGCGGCGATGCATACGATCGCTATCCGCTTCTTTTTGCGAGGGCTGAACTCCTTGTGCTTGGGTTTGAGATCGGGCGTTTCCTGCGAAGAGTCTCCGTCCGTTTTCTTTTCGTCGATCACGATCGGTTCGGGTGCGCCTTCGGCTGCTGCGGGAGAGGCGTCCTTCGCGGCGTCGGATTCTTCATCGGCAGGGACGGGGCCGTTGTCTTGCGGAGCGGCGGTTTCGGGGACGTCGCGCTCAGATGCTTCGTTGTCGGAGACCTGCTCCGGCTCGTCGGCTTTCGGGGTTTCGTCCGGCTCGATGATCACGGCGTCGTTGACGGAAGAAGGCTCAAGAGAGTTCGTTTTGTCTTCGCCGGGGAATTTGTTGTCGTCCATCAATGTTTTCCTCCGAGAAATTTGCTTATCAATTTGCGGCTGTCGGGGTAGTAGACGCCCGTCGCCGCAGCGGTTTTTTCGCACATCTTGTCGGGCGCGCCCGTCTTTTCGTCGTCGGAGACGTACAGCACAAACGGCACGGGGTCGGAAGTGTGGGTTTTGAGTTTGAGCGGCGTCGGGTGATCGGGCATGATCAGCATGGAAAAGGGGACTGCCGCAGCGTTGAGAGCGGCGCATATCGGTCCCACGACCTTGTCGTCGATCAGCTCTATGGACAAGATCTTGTGTTCGAGATCGCCTTGGTGACCGCACTCGTCGGGCGCTTCCATGTGCAGGTAGACATAGTCGTCGCCCTTGTCGAGCAGAGCGTCAATCGCCGCCCGCGCCTTGCCGTCGAAGTCGGTCTCGTAAGTTCCCGTTGCGCCGGGGACGTCGATGATCCGCATCTTTGCGCCCACTCCGATGCCTTTGACAAGATCGACCGCGCTGATGACCGCGCCTTTCAGGCCAAAGGTCTGTTCAAACGGTTTGAGCGCGGGACGCGTGCCCTCGCCCCACAGCCAGATACTGTTGGCGGGATGCTTGCCTGCGGCAATACGCGCAAGGTTTACGGGGTGGTCTTTGAGCAGTTCGAACGACTTCTTCATCATCGCCGACATCTCCTCGCCGTACAGCCCCGACGGCAGATGTCCGTCAATGCATTTGTCCGAGATGTCGTGGGGCGGAGTAAGTTCCGTGCCCAAAGAAGCGTGGTGCTTGACCATGCAGTGGCGGTAGCTGACGCCGTTGTAAAAATCTACGCCGTGTCCGCCCAGCTTGCTTTGTATGAACTCGATCAGCTCTTTTGCCTCGGCGTTGGAGATCTCGCCCGCGCTGTAATCGACCATTGTCTTTCGCTCATACGGCTCATCGTCCGAGAGCGTGACAAGATTACACCTGACGGCGATGTCGTCGTCGGCGAGGTCGACGCCCATATTGAGCGCTTCCAGAGGCGATCTTCCGCTGTAATATTGCGCGGGAGGGTAGCCCATCACCGCGAGATTGGCGACGTCGCTGCCCGGCTTCATACCGTCGAGGACGGTCTTGACCAGTCCCGACTCGCCCTTGGCGCAAAGCGCGTCGATGTGAGGCTTTCGGGCGACTTCGAGCGGAGTCTTGCCTCCGAGCGCGTCGACGGGCATATCCGCCATGCCGTCGCCCAAGATCACTATATATTTTCTTTCCGCCATATTTCTCCGTGCGAGCGCAATGCGCTCTTTATTTTATTGTAATATTATAGAGCCGCTTTGTCAACCTTGTCAACTTGTTGCACGCTGCGGCGGTGTTGGTTTGTGTAGGTTTACAATACAGTCACATATCTTTATGGAGACTATAAATTATGTCTTGTTTAGTTTCTATGTTGCAAGTTTTATTTACGATTGGCAATACGGCTTCCTTTCTCTTGATTATTCTGTCAAAATGTGCTAAAATAAATCAAAAGACATCGAGAGGTCGCAGGGGAATGAAAAACAAGGAAAT
>CALWKU010000046.1 GCA_944381345.1 uncultured Christensenellaceae bacterium | reverse complement strand
CCTACGGCGAAAAATATGCGCCCAAGCGCCCCAACGTCTACACGACCAAGGCGAGCGCGCAGGACGCACACGAGGCGATCAGACCCATTTCGCTGTCCGTTTCGCCCGAGTCCATCAAGGACAAGGTACAGCGCAACATATACAGGCTGTACAAACTCATCTTCGACCGCTTTGTCGCGTCGCAGATGCAGAGCGCGAGCTATGACACGCTCAACGTACACATAATCTCGTCGAAAGAGGGGCACACCTGCGGCTACACGCTCAAAGGGCGCACGCTCAAATTCAACGGCTGGCTTGCGGCGTACACTCCGATGACCGAGGACGAGGAGAAGGACTCCAAGACGCTGCCCGACTTCACCGAGGGACAGCCGCTCGAACTCAAAGAGATGCAGAGCGAGCAAAAGTTCACCAAGCCGCCGCTGCGCTTTACCGATTCAACGCTCGTAAAGGCGATGGAGGAAAACGGCATCGGACGTCCGTCCACCTATGCGGCGACGATCTCGGTACTCGCCAAGCGTACCTATACGGACAAAGAGGGCAAATACATCAAGCCGACGGAGCTGGGCGAGATAGTGTGCGACACGCTGATCAAGTTCTTCCCCAACATCATGAACGTCAAGTTCACCTCGGATATGGAGACCAAGCTGGACACCATCGAGGACGGGGGAGTGCGTTGGCAGAAGATCATAGAGGATTTCTATCCCGACTTCAAAGCTAAGCTCGACGCCGCCAAGGGCGACCGCTCCGCGCGCGTCAGACCAAAAGACGAGGAGAGCGACGTCATCTGCGAAAAGTGCGGCGCTCGTATGGTCGTCAAGGACAGCCGTTACGGCAAGTTCCTCGCGTGCCCCAATTTTCCCAAGTGCCGCAACACCAAGCCGTACGGCGAACCCGTCGCCAAGTGTCCAAAGTGCGGCGCTGGAGTGTACAAAAAGGTGTCCAAAAAAGGCAAGGCGTACTATTCGTGCGAGAACCGCGACTGCGGATTCTTCTGCTGGGACGTGCCCGCGCCAAAGCTCTGCCCCGACTGCGGAGAGTATATGAAGATGACCAAGTCCAAGAGCGGAGAGGTCAAATACACCTGCTCCAACGCAGAGTGTAAACATACCGAGATCGTCACGGACGAGCAAAAATGAGATTCCACGTCGTAGGCGGAGGACTCGCAGGATGCGAGGCGGCATACCGCTTTTTGCGCTCCGGTCACGAGGTCGTTATGCACGAGATGAGAGGCGTCAAGTCCTCGCCCTGCCATTCTACGGCAGGGCTTGCGGAACTCGTGTGCAGCAACTCACTCAAGAGCGAGGCGGAGGACACCGCAAGCGGTCTGCTCAAAGCGGAACTGCGCGCGCTCGACTGTATGCTGCTTGATGTCGCCGAGGCTTGCAGAGTCCCTGCGGGCGGAGCGCTCGCGGTCGACAGAGACGCGTTTTCGCGCGAAGTCACGCGTCGGCTGACCTCGTTCGACGGTTTTGAACCGGTGCGCGAGGAAGTGACATCGTTCGACGAACTGCAGCCCGTCGTCGTCGCGTCAGGTCCGCTGACTTCGGACGCGCTCGCCGACACGCTCGCGCGTAAGTACGGCGCAAAATATATAGGCTTTTACGACGCTGTCGCGCCAATCGTCGACGCGGATTCGATCGACGTCTCCATGACGTTTTGCGCAAGTCGCTACGGCAGAGGAGGAGACGACTATCTCAACTGCCCGCTGACGAGGGACGAGTACTATGCCTTTTGGCGCGAGCTGTGCGAGGCAAAGACCGCTTCGCTCCACGACTTCGACAGGGGCGGGCTGTTCGAGGCATGTATGCCCGTCGAGGAGATCGCGCGTCGCGGCGCGGATACGCTGCGTTTCGGTCCGCTCAAGGCGGCGGGGCTGAGAGACGCAGACGGCAGGACTCCGTACGCAGTGCTGCAATTGCGAAAGGAGGACGTCGCAGGTTCTGCGTACAACCTCGTCGGATTTCAGACCAATTTGACTTTCGGCGAACAAAAACGGGTGTTCGGGATGATACCCGCGCTCGCCAACGCGGAGTTTTTGCGCTACGGCGTGATGCATCGCAACACATATCTGTACGCGCCTGCAATAATGGACGCGGGCTTTGTCGCCAAGGACGGCTCGTTGGTCGCGTTTGCGGGACAGATGACGGGCGTTGAGGGCTATGTCGAGAGCATAGCGAGCGGGCTTTTGGCAGCCGAAAATCTCAGGCTTGCCGCAGAGGGCAAGAGTCGGGTGATCGCCCCTCCCGAGACGATCATAGGTCAGCTGCAAAGGCATGTCGCCCGCGAAAGCGCCGACTATCAACCGATGAACGCAAACTTCGGACTGCTGCCTCCGCTTGAGGACGCGCCGAGAGACAAAAAACAGCGTAAACTCGCGTTTTTTAAGCGCGGAGTAGACGCGATCGGGCGCTTTTTGCAAGACGCCCGCAAGGAGGAACTATGGAATTGAGAGGCACCACGATCTGTGCGGTGCGCAGGGACGGAAAGATCGCCGTCGCCGGCGACGGGCAGGTCACGATGGGCGAGAGCGTGATCATGAAAGGCAACGCCCGCAAGGTTAAACGCATCTACGACGACAAGGTCGTGATCGGGTTTGCGGGTTCGGTCGCGGACGCTTTTACGCTCAGCGAAAAATTTGAAAAGATGTTGCAGAAATATTCTGGCAATCTCATGCGTAGCGCAGTAGAACTCGCCGAACTGTGGCGCGAGGACAAGGTCGTGCGCAAGCTCGAAGCGATGCTCATCGTCGCGGACAAAGAGGGAATGTATCTGTTGTCGGGCGTCGGAGACGTGATCGAGCCGGACGGCGACGCGTGCGCGATAGGCAGCGGCGGCAACTACGCGCTCGCAGCTGCGCGCGCTCTGCTTAAAGAGACCGATCTTTCAGCCGCGGAGATAGCGTACAAGTCGCTCAAGATCGCCAGTGAACTTTGCGTTTTTACAAACGACAACATCGTCGTTGAGGAGGTGTGAGATGGAGCAGTTCACCCCCAAGCAGATAGTCAAAGAACTTGACAGATACATCATCGGGCAGGATTCGGCGAAGAAGGCGGTGGCGATCGCGCTGCGCAACAGATACCGCCGGTCCAAGCTGCCGCAGGCTCTGCGCGACGAGATCACGCCCAAAAACATCATCATGCAGGGTCCGACGGGTGTGGGCAAGACTGAGATCGCAAGACGTCTCGCCAAGATCGTCAACGCGCCGTTCGTCAAGGTAGAGGCGACCAAGTTTACCGAGGTAGGCTATGTCGGAAGGGACGTCGAGTCCATGATACGCGATCTTGTCGAGGTGTCCGTGCGTATGGTACGCGAAGAGCGCAGCCGCGCCGTCGAGGCGACCGCACGTCCCGCGGTGTTGGCTCAATTGTCCAAAGCGGTCGCGCCGCTGCGCAAGAGCGTACACCCCGAGCTTGGCGAAAAGGAGCTGCTCGAGGTCGTCTCCAAGGAGATAGAGTCGGGTTTGCTCGACGATCTCAAAATAGAGATAACTTTGCCCGAAAAGCCCAAGAGCCAACAGCTGCCCGGCGGCATGGAGATAAACATCATGGATATGATGGGAGGGCTTTTGCCCAAGCGCACCAAGGTCAAAAAGGTCACGGTCGCGCAGGCTTACAAGGCTTTGACGGAACAGGAGTGCGACAAGCTGATCGACCCCGAGGCGCTCAATGCCGAAGCCATCCGCCGCGCGGAAAACGAGGGCATCATCTTCATCGACGAAATGGACAAAATCGCCGGCAAGGGCAACACTTCCGGCCCCGACGTCTCGCGCGAGGGCGTGCAGAGAGACATTCTGCCCATCGTCGAGGGCTGTACGGTCAACACAAAATACGGTCCGATCAAGACGGACTATATTCTGTTCATTGCTGCCGGAGCGTTCCACATCGCCGCTGTGTCCGACCTCATCCCCGAATTACAGGGCAGATTTCCGATCGGCGTAAAGCTGGACAGCCTGACAGCCAAGGACTTTGTCCGCATTTTGACCGAGCCGGACAACGCGATCCTTATGCAGTACACCGAGCTGCTCAAAGTGGACAATGTCTCGCTCAAATTCACCGACGCCGCGATAGCAAAGATCGCCGCAGTCGCCGAGGCAGAGAACGAGAACAGCGAGAACATTGGCGCGCGCCGTCTGCACACCATCATGGAGACGCTGCTCGACGACATCTCGTTCAACGCCGGCGGAGTAGACCAAATGGTCGAAGTAATAGTAGACGAGGAGTATGTTTTGTCGCATCTCGACAAGACGATACGCACGCTCAATCTGCACAAATATATTTTGTAAAAACAGACGCCCGTGTGCGCTAAACGCATATAGGCAAAGAGGAAAAATGATAAGTTTACCCAAAGGAACAAAGGACGTACTGCCTCACGAGGCATACAAGTGGCACTACGTCGAAAACGTCGTCAGGGACGTCGCCGCCGAGTATTGCGTCGACGAGATCCGCACTCCGACGTTTGAACACACCGAGCTGTTCGCGCGCGGCGTGGGCGACACCACCGACATCGTCAACAAGGAGATGTATACCTTTGACGACAAGGGCGGGAGATCTATGACCTTAAAGCCGGAGGGCACCGCAGGCGTCGCAAGGGCGTTCATAGAGCATTCGCTGTATGCTGACGCTCAGCCCACCAAGATGTTTTACATCACTCCGGTTTTCCGCTACGAAAGACCTCAGTCGGGCAGGTTGCGCGAGCATCATCAATTCGGCGTCGAGTACTACGGAAGCGCGTCGCCCGCGGCGGACGTCGAGGTCATATCGCTGCTGCGCACCGTCTACAAGCGGTTGGGGATCAAGGCGCTCAAACTGCACCTCAACAGCATCGGCTGCCGCGAGTGCCGCAAGGACTATAACGCCGCGCTCAAAGAGTATTTCGGCGCGCATATAGACGGTATGTGCCCTACATGCCGCGACAGGCTGGACAAAAACCCGCTGCGCATCCTCGACTGCAAGGAAGAGGCTTGCCGAAAGATCGTCAAGGGCGCGCCCGTAGTGCTTGATTATCTGTGCGATGACTGCCGCGCGCACCACGCTGCGGTCTGCGCGGGACTTGACGCTTTGGGCGTGGACTATGTCGTCGATCCCGGCATCGTTCGCGGTTTGGATTACTATACCCGCACCGTCTTTGAATTTGTCACCGAGGACATAGGCGCGCAGGGCACCGTGGGCGGCGGCGGCAGATACGACAGGCTGCTCGAGGACATCGGCGGCAAAGCGTGTCCCGCGGTCGGTTTCGGCACGGGGATCGAGAGGATAATATTGACGATGGAGGCGCAGGGGCTGCCATTCGGGCGGGAACCGCGTCCTACCGTGTACATTGCGCCGATAGGCGAGGCGGAGCGCGTCGAAGCGTCTAAGATCTCCTTTGAGCTGCGCCGCGCCGGCATCGCTTGCGACACCGACATAGTCGGACGCGGTTTCAAGGCGCAGATGAAATATGCCGACAAGACGCGTGCGCGTTATCTTGTCGTCGTCGGCGGCGACGAGCTTGCGAGCGGCATATTCAAGGTCAAAGATATGGACAACGGGACCGAGACGGCGGTTTCGAGGTGCGACCTCGCCGCGTTTTTCGGCAAAACGGAGAAGTGATATGACTGATTTTCTCAACGGAGCAAAAAGGACGCATATGTGCGGCTTGCTGCGAGCTTCTGACATCGGCAGCCGTGCGACGGTCATGGGCTTTGTCGCCAAGTACCGCAATTTGGGCAATTTGCTGTTCATCGACGTGCGCGACAGGACGGGCGTCGTTCAGGTCGCGTTTGACGACGGCTGCGATAAGAACGTGTTCGCCAAAGCGGCGTCCGTAAGAGGCGAATACGTTGTCTGCTGTTCGGGCGTAGTTCGCGGCAGGGGCGCCAACGTCAACAAGACTATCGCAACCGGCGAGGTCGAGATCCTCGCCGACGACGTCAAAATATTGTCCGAGGCAGAGACCGCGCCGTTCGTGATCGCGGACGACGTCAAGGCGAACGAGACGCTCAGACTCAAGTACCGCTACCTCGACCTGCGCCGCAAGCCGCTTCAAGACATACTCGTGATGCGCGACAAGATCACGCGCACGGTGCGCAACTATATGGGCGATAACGATTTCCTCGAGATCGAGACCCCGTTCCTCGGCAAGTCCACGCCCGAGGGCGCGCGCGACTATCTCGTGCCCAGCCGCGTCCACCACGGCGAATTTTACGCTTTGCCGCAGTCGCCTCAGCTGTATAAACAGCTGCTGATGATCGCCGGCATGGACAGGTATTATCAGATCGCGCGCTGTTTCCGAGACGAGGACCTACGCGCCAACCGCCAACCCGAGTTTTCGCAGATCGATATGGAAATGTCATATGTCGAAGATTCCGAGGACGTCATGGCGGTCGCCGAGGGCTTGGTAAAAAAATTGTGGAAAGACTGTCTCGGCGTTGAGCTGAAGGAAAAGTTCCGCCGCATCCCGTACAGCGAGGCTATGGACAGATGGGGCAGCGACAAGCCCGATACCCGCTACGGTTTGGAGCTTGTCGACGTCACCGACATTGCTGCCGCTACCGACTTCTCGGTGTTCAAGAGCGCGATTGATGGCGGCGGCTGCGTCAGGGCGATCAACGCCAAGGGACTTTGCCACGCGATGACCCGCAAGGACGTCGACGCGTGCGCAGACTTTGCCAAGAGCTGCGGCGCAAAGGGGCTTGCCTATGCGATGTTCAAGCCGGACGGCAGCGTGACTTCATCCTTTTTCAAGTTTTTGACGGAGGATCAGATCGCCGCTCTCAAACAGCGTCTTGACGCGGACGCCGACGACGTGATCTTTGTCGTCGCAGATGCGGACGGAATGCTCGTGCGCACCGTACTCGGTTCGCTTCGCGTATATCTCGCGGACAAGTACTCCCTGTACGACAAGAGCAAGTTCGACTTCCTTTGGGTCGTCGACTTCCCGCTGCTTGAATACGACAAGGAAGAGGAGCGTTACGTCGCCGTCCACCATCCGTTTACCAGCGCAAAGGTCGAGGACATACCGCTGCTCGATACCGATCCGCTCAAAGTGCGCGCCAACGCCTACGATATGGTCATCAACGGTCAGGAAGCGGGCGGCGGCAGCATCAGGATTCACGACTGCAAGATGCAGAGCAAGATCTTCTCGCTGCTCGGTTTGACTCAAGAGCAGATCGCCGAAAAGTTCGGTTTCTTCGTCGACGCGTTCAAGTACGGCGCGCCCCCGCACGGAGGGCTTGCGTTCGGGTTGGACAGATTGGTGATGATCATCACCGGCACGGACAACATCAAGGACGTCATCGCTTTCCCCAAGGTCCAAAACGCGTCATGCCTCATGACCGGCGCGCCGTCAGAGGTCGACGACAAGCAGCTCAAAGAACTTGCTTTGGAGATAGAAAAGAAGTGAACTTCTCGCGCTCCGTTCCGCTGATCGGAGAGGACGGACTCGCCCGTCTCGCCGCCTGCCGCGTGACGGTGGTCGGATTGGGCGGAGTCGGCGGCTATGTCGTCGAAGTTCTTGCGCGCAGCGGCGTGGGCACGCTGACATTGATAGACGGCGACAAGGTCGAAGAGAGCAATCTCAACCGACAGATCGCCGCGCTGCGCTCCACGATCGGCGCTTATAAGGCAAAGGCGCTTGCCGAGCGCGTAAAGGGCATAAACCCGCATTGCAAAGTCGAAGCGGTGTGCGAGATGCTGAACGCGCAAAATTGCGAGCGGCTGATCGTCGGATCGAGCTATGTCGCAGACGCGATCGATTCGCTCGACGCAAAGGCGGATCTCGCGGTGTTTTGTACGAGTCGAGGCGTTCCCATAGTCTCGGCTATGGGCGCGGGCAATCGCGCGGGCTGGTGCGATTTTTGCATCACGGACATCTTCAAGACGGAATACGATCCGCTCGCAAAAAAATTCCGTAAGACGATGAAGGAGCGCGGCGTGAGCAAATTGGACGTCTGCTTCACCCGCACTTCTCCGGCGCAAACGGGAGGAGTAGTGGCGAGTATGCCGTTTGCGCCCGCCGCCTGCGGCGTCCGGATGGGCGCGCACATCATCGAGCAATTGCTCGATCGACGAGACTGAAAAGCTGTCGTGCCGCAAGAGCGAAAGGTTTTCAAGAGAGGAGATTTCCGATGAAGAAAAAAGTCAAAGACATCGCCGCGTCCTATTGGAAAGATCATTGCCTCGACCAAAGAAGATCGGAGAGGCAAATGACCTGCCTGATCGAGGAAGAATATTGCTCAAGAGTCGAGAGCGGCATGGACAGTAGGCAAGCCGAGGCGCAAGCGGTCGAATATGTTCAAAAACGGTTTGATGATATTTGCCGAAAAAGCAGTTATGACTTTGTGCTGAAGATCGCGCTGTCGTATTTTGCGGCCGCAGTTACAGAATTTATCATCTCATGGTTGTTTCATCCGGCGTTGGAAATATTGGCTTTTGAGATGGTTGCGTCCACTTTGGCGGCATTGGGCGTTTTGGCGTATTTGATCGCCACAAGAGCCAAAAGACATTGGTATGACTTTGCTGCGGTCATATTGTTTTTGTTGAGTTGGGCAAGCTCATTGGTACAGATAGGGATATACGCCTATCATGCGACTCTCCCCAACGTCTAATGGACCGCAAAATATATTTTTCCGTGCGTGATAAATATATCTAAGTATCAAGCCGATCCGGAAGGATGCCTGAACTATTTTCTCGCCAACGAAAAGAGCGCGGTCTGTTTGAATTTTTTGATTTCCGTGATTATGCTTGCCGTTGCGTCGGTTCTTTATATTAGACAAGCAAAAAAGCGGAGATGACCGCAAAAAACCAATTATGACAAGGCGGCGTGACGGATAGCATCGCCTTGTCGTATGCGTCGTCAGGCTTTTTACGGATTTTGCGCTCGATCCGCAATTTTGAATCGGCGACGGGAATGTGTACGCCTTTTCGCGGTGCGCAAACGGCAAGAGAGTTATCTTGAATTACGCTATATATCCGCCCGCATATCGCGCATTATCATATTGACATGCGCATAGCTCACGATATTATGATTGCGATGCCTTTTGAACGCGTGACAGGACGCTGATGCGTCCGCGGTCTGTCACGGCGACCGTGATCTCTTTCTTTTCCGTGTTGATGTCTATGAGGTTGAAGGTGATGAACTCTTCTCCGTCATAGAATTGGAATTCGCTCAGTTGGTATTGTTTCTTCATGGTCTTTATCTCCTTTGTTATTTCGCAAGTTTGAACCAGATATA
>CALWKU010000045.1 GCA_944381345.1 uncultured Christensenellaceae bacterium | reverse complement strand
TACTGTATAATGTCGCTTGCTTGAACCTCAAGTTTTGTGTAATACTTGCCGTAGCGAACGAATCTTCTTTTTTGTTTTTTGGTTCAATTAAAGTTTAACATTAAAGAGACAAGTTCGCTACTTTTTTCGCCCAATTTCGCGCGCCTCCCCCTCGGGGGAGGCAGACTGCTTTCTTTCACCTAAACGCTGCCTTGCTTCGCTTTTACCTCCTTTTTCGTTAACATCATGACTTTGTAATAATTGTGTTGTAAACCTTCAGACGCAGGGCTTAGACAATGGCAAAAATGTTGACAAAGGGGCTGTGTTCGGGTACAATTGAGATGTCTCGCGCGCGGATATGCGTGCGGGAGGGAGAGAGCAATGACAGAAGAAAAGCAAGAGAGCTTTGCGTCGGAACAGCCGGCGGAGCCGTCCGGGACGGAGTTTTCGTCCGGAGCCGATATCGGGGGACATCACAAACGGGGAGGATTCACCTCGAAATTGGGTTTTGTCCTCGCGGCTGCCGGTTCTGCGGTCGGACTGGGTAATCTTTGGCGTTTCCCCTATCTTGCCGCAAAATATGGCGGGGGTATGTTCTTGCTTTGCTACGTTCTGCTGGCGGTGACGTTCGGTTTCAGTTTGCTCGTGTTGGAGATCGCGATCGGGCGCAAGACGGGCAAGGGTGTCATAGGGGCGTTTGCCGCGCTCAACAAAAAGTTTAAGTGGTTCGGTTTTATCTGTTTGGTTGTTCCGATCATCATCATTCCCTACTACAGCGTAATTGGCGGTTGGGTTGTGCGCTATATAGTCGCGTTTTTGGAAGGCAACGGGCAGTTGCTGGGCGAGAGCGCGAATGCGGCGACGTCCGCAGAGTTTTTCTCATCGTTTACCGCAGATCCGTGGCAGCCTTTGATATATTTCCTTATCTTCGGGGCGGCGACCATTCTTGTCGTGGTATTCGGAGTGCAAAAGGGTATAGAGCGCATGAGCAAGATATTGATGCCGGCGCTCGCCGTTCTTGCGATCTTCCTTATGATATATGTGTTGTGTCAGCCGGGAGCGGTCGAGGGCGTCAAAAAATTGTTTGTGCCCGACTTCGGCGACTTTACCTATGAGACGCTTTTGGCGGCGCTCGGGCAGCTATTTTATTCGATGTCGCTGGCGATGTGCATCATGATAACATACGGCTCGTACATGAAAAAAGAGGCGAGTATTTCAGGTTCGGCGCGGCAGATCTCGATTTGCGACACGCTGTTTGCGATCGTTGCGGCGCTGATCATCATTCCGTCCATATATGCCTTTTCGGAGGATCCCGAAAGCGTCGCGTCGCAATCGGGGCCGTCGCTGATGTTCGTTCAACTTCCGGCGGTGTTCAACGATATTCCGGGCGGCAGGTGGATAGGAGCGGTGTTCTTCGTGTTGGTATTCTTTGCCGCATTGACGTCGTCAATTTCGCTTGCGGAAGCGATAGTCTCGGTTTTGCGCGAAAATTGCAAGCTGAAGAGATTGCCCGCGTGCGCGATAGTGTTCGGGATCATGCTCGTACTCGGTACGCTGTCCTCGCTCGGATTCGGACCTCTCGATATGTTGCAGATAGACGGAAAGAACTTGTTGGACATCTTCGACTATGTCTCCAACAGCATCTTGATGCCGCTCGTTGCGATAGGGACGTGCATAATCGCCGGCTACTTCTACGATCTCAATATCATCAGCGACGAGATAGGCATGCGCAAAAAGGGTACGCGCATATATTTCCGCATCATGATCCGGTATGTTGCCCCGCTGTGTATGTTTGCGATATTGATAAGCGGCATATTCCTGCAATTGTAAAAAGACAATGAAAAGAAGTAAGAGCAGAATTGGCAAAATGTTGCTCGCGGCGGTCGCAGTAGTTTTGTCGGCAACGGTTGGCTTGTGTTTAGCGGCTTGCGGGGATGGAGTACTTGCGATAGAGGGAGTCGAGTGGCAATTTGCGACAAGGCAGACCGCAGACGGCACGATCGATCTTGCGTCCGCGGCGCAGAGCGCGCATTATCCGGAAGCGCCCACGGGCGAGATCTCGATCGAGACGGAAGGCGGCGTGATTGTATTGACGGATGAAAACGGAGAAGAGGTCGCAACAGGAGAATATGTTATGACGGACAAAAACGATCTGCGTTCCGTATATTCATTTGAGAGCGGCGGCGACGATTGGACAGCGGTAGTTTCGGTGTCAAAGCATTGGGATATGCACGAAGGGACGTTGATAGTCTCGAACGGCGCAGTAGCTTATACATTTACGGCGGACGTTACGGGCATGACGGGGCGATAAAAGCGTATTTTAGACGCCGGTGTTTATAAAATGCATTTATTGATCCGTTTGAACGACGGTTTTTACATATTGAAAAGAGTTGACACGAGTGATATAATATAACTGTACAAAGGGCGCGGCAATGAGCGCAGAGGCGGATATGGAACAGATCAATATGTTCGAAAAGGAGAGCGATCAACCGTTGGCGGCGCGGCTCAGACCGCGCGATCTGAACGAGTTCGTCGGGCAAAAACATTTGCTCGGCGAGGGCAAGGTCCTGCGTCGTCTCATTGAGAACGACAATATCGGGTCGATGATCTTTTGGGGCCCTCCCGGCGTGGGCAAGACCACGCTTGCGCGCATCATAGCCAACATGACAAAGTCGCAATTTATCGATTTTTCGGCGGTGACAAGCGGCATCAAAGAGATCAAACAGGTGATGGAGCAGGCGGAGCGCAATCGTCGTTTCGGCGACCGTACGATATTGTTCGTCGATGAGATTCACCGATTCAACAAGGCGCAACAAGACGCATTTCTGCCGTATGTGGAAAAGGGCAGTATAATCTTGATCGGAGCGACGACCGAAAATCCGTCGTTCGAGGTCAACGGAGCGCTGCTTTCGCGCTGTAAGGTCTTTGTGCTGCAGGCGCTTTCGGCGGACGAATTGGTCGAGCTGCTGAAAAACGCGCTCAAAGACAAAAGAGGATTCGGCGATCAAAAGGTAGAGATAGACGATGAGTGTTTGGCCGTGATTGCGGGTTTTGCAAACGGCGACGCGCGCAGCGCTCTTTCGACGTTGGAGATGGCGGTACTCAACGGAGAGCTTGACGGAGAGACAACACGCGTCACAAAAGAGACGGTCGAGCAATGCACATCCAAAAAGTCGCTGCTTTACGACAAAAACGGAGAGGAACACTACAATATCATCTCAGCATTGCATAAGTCGATGCGCAACTCCGATCCCGACGCAGCGGTATATTGGTTGGCGCGAATGCTCGAAGCGGGCGAAGATCCGCTTTATGTCGCGCGGAGAGTGACTCGCTTTGCGAGCGAGGACATAGGTCTTGCCGACCCGCGTGCGCTCGAGATCGCCGTTGCCGCCTATCAGGCATGTCATTTGATAGGCATGCCCGAGTGCAGCGTGCATTTGACGCAAGCAGTCGTCTATATGTCGCTTGCGCCCAAGTCCAACGCGCTTTACACCGCGTACGAAAGCGCGAAAAAAGACGCGCTGACCATGTTGGCGGAACCGGTGCCGCTAGTCATACGCAACGCGCCGACAAAACTGATGAAAGAACTCGGTTACGGAGAAGGCTATCAATATGCGCACAACGCCGAAGACAAGTTGACATATATGCAATGTTTGCCCGATCGATTGCGCGGCAAAAGATATTATCGTCCGACGGAAGAGGGAATAGAGGGAAGATTCAAGACGCGGCTAGAGGAGATCGAGGCGTGGAGAAAAGCACATACAAAGACCGACAAAAAAAGCAAATAGATCGCGCCGAAGCAATTTCGCAATATTTGTGCAAAACGATTGACTTTGGGACACAATCACACTATAATAAGTAAGCAATCGGGCGAGAATACGCGACCCCGAAGCATATGCGCCATTAGCTCAATTGGATAGAGCGTTGGTCTACGGAACCAAAGGTTAGGGATTCGAGTTCCTTATGGCGCGCAATAGACAAAATTTACGATAAGAAGAAAGCAGCCGTGCGGACATGGATGGACCATGTCCGTTTTGCGTGGCGCGCCATAAGGAAATGAAAGAAGCCCACGCGAATGAAATGCGCGGGGATTCGTGCTCAAGCGAAGCGCAAAGCGCAAGCGAAGAGCTTTGCCCCCTTGCGGGGCAAGCCTCCTTATGGCGCGCAAAAGACAAAATTTACGATAAGAAGAAAGCAGCCGGACAAGCAAACCAAGGAATTGAGTTTAAATCTAATTCATTCGCAATAAAAACCGTCGCGGAGTCGTTCGGCTCCGCGGCGTTGTCTTTGAATGTTCAAAAAGCGATTACAGGTTGCGCAAAACGGTGTCGGTCATCTCGGTAGTGCCGATGACGGGGAGACCTTCCTGCGCAAGGTCGGCGGTGCGGGCGCCGTCGTTCAACGCCTTTTCGACAGCTTTGTCGACGGCGTCGGCTTCGGTGGATAGATCAAAGGCATATTTGAGCATCATTGACGCCGAGAGGATGGTTGCTATGGGGTTGGCGATGTTTTTGCCGGCGATCGTCGGCGCAGAGCCGTGGATAGGCTCATAAAGTCCGCGCGTCGTTTCGTTTATGCTGGCGGAGGGAAGAATGCCTATGCTGCCGACGCATTGCGACGCGAGGTCGGAGAGAATGTCTCCGAACAGGTTGCCGGTGACGATGACGTCGAATTGGGACGGGTCGCGCACGAGCTGCATCGCCATATTGTCGACGAGTACGTCTTCGAGCATGACGTCGGGGTAGTCCTCTTGGATATCGTGGACGACTTTGCGCCAAATGCCGCTCGTCTTGAGGACGTTGGCTTTGTCGACGCTGGAGACCTTGCCGCGGCGTTTTTGGGCAAGTTCAAACGCAGTGCGGCAAATGCGCTCCACTTCGAGCTCGCCGTAGCACATAACGTCATAGCCCTCTCTGCCGTACTTGCCTTCGCGGATGCCTTTTTCGCCGAAGTAAATGCCGCCGATCAGTTCGCGTACGACGAGCATATCGATATTTTTTGCGTTTTTGAGAGGGCAGACGTTTGCGAGCGCGTCGAACAATTTGGCGGGACGCAGATTGGCGTAAAGCCCCATCGCCTTGCGCACGCCGAGCAGCGCGCGCTCGGGGCGCTTTTCGTAGGGGAGATCGTCGTATTGAGGACCGCCGACCGCGCCCAGCAAGACGCTGTCGCTGCTGAGGCATTTGTCGAGGCTCTCCTTGGGGAGAGGCTCGCCGTATTTGTCGTATGCGGCGCCGCCGCAGATGCTGTATTCAAAGTTGAACTTGTGCCCGAACTTTGCTCCGACTTCTTCAAGGACGCGTACCGCGCTCGAAGTGACCTCGGGACCGATGCCGTCGCCGGGAATGACGGTGATGTTGTAAGTACCCATATATTACCTCAAATCAGAATTTGCCCGCTTTGATCGCGTTGACCAGTCCGCCGCACTCGATGATGTTTTGGATGAACTTGGGGAATGGCGCAGCCTTGAAAGTCTTGCCCGTCGTAACGTCGGTGATGACGCCGGTGTCGACATCGACTTTGACCTCGTCGCCGTCGGAGATCGCGTCGGCAGCGTCGGGGCACTCCAAGATGTAAAGTCCGATGTTGAGCGCGTTGCGGTAGAAGATGCGAGCAAAAGACTTTGCGATGACGATGGATACGCCGCAGCCCTTGATCGCAATGGGCGCGTGTTCGCGCGAAGAGCCGCAGCCGAAGTTTTTGCCCGCGACGATGATATCGCCCTCTTTGACTTGCTTATAAAAATCGGGGTCGGTGTATTCCATGCAATGTTTGGCGAGTTCCTTTGGATCGAAGGTCGACAAGTAGGTTGCCGGCACTATGATGTCGGTGTCAATGTCGTCGCCGAATTTGAAAACTTTTCCTTGAAGCATATCAGTCCTCCTTGACGGTCGCCGAGGCGAGTTTGCCCGCGATTGCGCTTGCCATCGCGGTGGCGGGAGAGGCGAGATAGATATAGCTGTCCTTCGCGCCCATTCTGCCGATAAAGTTGCGGTTGGTCGTCGTCACGGCGACTTCGCCGCTTGCGAGAATGCCCATATGCCCGCCGAGGCAGGGACCGCACGTCGGAGTGGAGACGATCGCTCCGCCCTTGATGAACGTCTCGATGTAGCCCGCTTTGAGCGCTTGCAGATAGATCTTGTTTGTCGCCGGGATGACGATCGTGCGAACGTCGGGGGAGACATGCTTGCCTTCGAGAACTTCCGCCGCCTGTCTGAGATCGCTCAGTCTGCCGTTGGTGCAGCTGCCGATCACGACTTGGTCGATCTTGATCTCCTCTTTGACCTCGTCGACAAATGCGGTATTGGAGGGCAAATGCGGCTTGGCGACGACGGGGCGGATCGCCGCAAGATCGATGTCGATCACGCGTTCGTATGCGTCGTCGTCCGCAGGGGCAAATCGGTCGAATGTCTTGCCGCAGCTCTCGAGAGTGTATTCGTCCGTCTTTGCGTCGATGGGGAAAACGCCGTTTTTTGCGCCGCATTCGATTGCCATATTGCAGACGGTGAAGCGGTCGTCCATGCTCAGGCAGTCGACGCCCTCGCCGCCGAATTCTATCGATCTGTACAGCGCGCCGTCAACGCCTATCATGCCGATGATGTAAAGGATGAGATCCTTGCCGACGACGCCCTTGCGCAATTTGCCGCGGAGGTTGAACTTGATCGCGGTCGGCACCTTGAGCCATATCTTGCCGCTCATCATTATACCGGCTATATCGGTGCTGCCCACGCCCGTCGAGAAGGCGCCGAGCGCGCCGTAGGTGCAGGTGTGGCTGTCCGCGCCGATGACTACCGTCCACGGGAGAGCGATGCCCTTTTCGGGCAGCAGCGCGTGTTCGATGCCCATCTCGCCGACGTCGAAGAAGTTTTCGACATTGTGGGCGCGGGCGAAGTCGCGCACGATCTTGCATTGTTGAGCGGACTTGATGTCGCGGTTTGGGGTGAAGTGGTCGAGGACGAACGTGACCTTGCATTTGTCGCAAAGTCCGCAGCCGCTCTTGTCGAACACGTCGATCGCAACCGGAGCGGTCACGTCGTTGGACAATGCGACGTCTGCGTCGACCAGCACGAGGTTGCCGCCCGCGAGCGACGGATCGCACGGGTCGATCCCCAGTTTGCGAGCGAGGATCTGTTGAGTGTAAGTTGCTTTCATATATATCTCCCGAAAATTATTCGTAGCGCTCGCGTTTGCGCTTTTTGGCGATGATGATCACGACGACGATCGTGACGGCGGCTATTATGCACGCGACGACGATCAGCGTGATCTGCATTGTCGTCAGCCCGCCCTCGGACAGACAGGCGGTTTTGACATAGCCTGCCACTTCGACGCCGTCCTCCGCCCGGTAATTGATCATTGTCCACTCCTCGTCGACGTTGATGCCGTCTTGAGCCAGTTCGACGACGTCGCCGTCGCTCAGCGTACCTATGATCAGGTCATCGCGTTCCTCGGGCAGCGAATAGACGTTGACCCCCTCGCCGAGCTTGTCCGCATTGACGACGGCGTCTTTGCCGAAAGAGGGCAAATTGTACGGACCGTACGGTCCGAGGACTCTCTCGTCGACATAGCCGTCCACGACGTCTCCGTCCGAGTTCATCAAACTGACTTTGAGCCAATTCCACCCCTCGGCGGCGGTTTCTCCGTCTGTGCCGACATCGCCCGATACGATCAATGCGTCGCGCGGACCGACCGTTGCGACGACCGTCGAGCCGAGGAAGGGATATTGCAACACCTGAACGCTGCTCGTGAGAGCGGCTGCATATTTGCCGTGACTCCAGCCCTCTCCGCGAGGCAGGAGGGTGAGATCGGATTTTTTTACATAACAGGTTTCGCCGTCGGCGGAATCGTCGAGACGGACGAAGTAATAGCCTTCGTCGGAGGAGTCGTTGGCAGACGCCTCGGCAAGCACCAAAACGGCGTCCTCCGCGCTTATCGACGCGACCGGGCGAAGATTTTTGGGCGAGTAAAAGCCTTGCGTATCGGAGGCGGCTTTGGCAACCGTCAGAATGTCGTATTCGGTCGGCGCGGCGTATACGATGTTGTCGAACACGCTGTAATATTCAAGTCCGTCGTCGGAGACGGAAAATTGGGTCACGTTGTTTTCCTCGCGGCTTTGGACGAGCAGATAGGGAACGTCGTCCTCATAATAGGGACGAATGTCTCCGTCCGCGATCTCGTCTGATATTTTGGAAACAGACGTGCCGTCGACGCGGTAGATGCCGTCCGTCGCGGCGGCATAGACGTCGCCGTCGAGAGTTGCTACCGAGAGCCATTTGCCGGTTTCGTCGATAGGTTGGTCGGAGATGGGCGAAGCCGGATAAACGAAAGAATACAAATTCCCGCTCAGTATCGCAAATATGGAATAATTTCCGTTCTGATCGGCGGATGTCGCCGTCATGCTGTCTATTGTCCCGAGGTCGAGATTGACGGACAGTGAAGAGGACGCTTGTGCGGCGAAAGGAATTGAGCAAAACCAGGAGTAGACATCTGCATCGAGTGCCGAAACAGTCAACATGCCGTCGGAAACGGCGATGGCGTCCATATAGTTTACAAATTCCGAGAAGAGTGTGTCGCTTACCGCAAATTTTTCAAACACGTCCTGCTCTTTGCCCAAGGTGCCGTCTTCAATGTCAAAAGATATGAGTTTTTTTGTTTCGCCGGTATCGGTAAGCAAAAATACGGCGTTTTCACATATTGCGATATCCAAAGCCGTGCCGGAAAAGTTCTGCGAGACGGATCCCGCAAAAGTCGACAAATGCAGCTTGCCGTCCTTGGTAGTGTATGCGATATGTCCGTCGTAAGCGGCGTAGACGCTCGTCTCGTCCGGCGATATCTTGATCTCGGCGTCGTCGGTCTGAGCATAGGCGGCGAAAGGCGAACAGCACAGCAGCGCCGCCGCGACCGCAAACAACGAGACCGCCGCGATGAGAAAAGATGAAAAAGACATTCTTCTTGCCATAGGTCATATTATAGCACACGCTCGCGCGCAGCGCAAACATTTTGCGGACAGGCGGCGCAGGTTAGGTCGCAATTCGGTTGCGGAAAATAGCCGCCGCTCTTGAAATGGCGCAAAATGTATGATATAATCGAAGTATCACAAGCGGAGGAAGATTATGGATATCGTCGTCATCGGCGCGGGCGTGATAGGCTGCGCCGTCGCAAGAGAACTCAGTCGATACGATGTCGAGATCACCGTGCTCGAAAAGGAGAATGACGTCGCCTGCGGGACAAGCAAGGCGAACTCGGGCGTCGTCCATGCCGGATTCGACGCAAAACCCGGTTCGCTCAAAGCAAAGTATAACGTCGCGGGCAACGCGATGTTCGACGCGCTTTCAAAGGAGCTGGGTTTTGCTTTCAAACGCAACGGCGCATATGTTTTGTGCTTTGAAAAAGAGGACGAACCGGTGTTGGAACAGTTGTTGCAGCAGGGTGTGCAAAACGGAGTTAAACAGCTTGAAATCCACACCGGCACAAAAATTCGTGAAAAAGAGAAGTATGTATCCGAACAGGTCGTCGCGGGGCTTTGGGCGCCTACGTCGGGCATAGTCAGTCCGTACGGCATGACGCTCGCCTATGCCGAAAACGCTTGTGTCAACGGCGTGAGATTCGAGTTTGGCAAGCAGGTCGGAGGGCTGCGCCGCGAGGGCGTCAAGACGGTCGTCGAGTGCGCGGACGGCAGCCGCTATTCCGCAGATCTTGTCGTCAATTGCGCCGGCGTACACGGCGACGAAGTCAACAATTTTATCTGCCCCGACAAATTGAAGATAGTCGCCCGCAAAGGCGAATATATGCTGCTCGACAAGACGGCGAGTTATGTCGCCGAGTCGACCCTGTTCCAACTGCCGACAAAGATGGGCAAGGGCATCCTCGTCGTTCCGACCGCGGGCGGCAACGTGATGCTGGGACCGACGGCGGTCGATGTCGACGACAAGGACTGCACCGACACCACCGTCGAAGGGCTGCAAGAGGCGTACGAAAAGGCGTGTAAGACGGTGCCGTCGCTGAACAAGAGGTCTGCGATCACGCAGTTCACCGGGTTGCGCGCACACCTGACCACAGGGGATTTTGAGATAGGTTTTGCGCGGTGCGAAGGACTTTACAACGTTGTCGGTATAGAAAGCCCCGGGCTGACCGCGTCGCCGGCGATAGCGGCAGCAGTCGCGGACGAGATCTCGGCGGCATATAAGCTGGACAGACGCGCAGACTTCGTTGCACAAAGACAGGCTCCGCCGTCGTTCGCAAAGATGACGGACGAACAGCGGGAGGCGCTGATCGCAAAAGAGCCGCTTTACGGCAAGATAGTCTGCCGTTGCGAAAGCGTGACCGAAGGCGAGATCGTCGACGCGATCAGACGTCCGCTCGGCGCGAGGGATATGGATGGTATAAAGCGGCGTACCCGCGCAGGCATGGGCAGGTGTCAAGGCGGCTTTTGCTCGCCGCGAGTGATGGAGATATTGGCGCGCGAGACGGGCTGCGACATCACCGATGTCACCAAAAACGGCAAAGGTTCGGAGATCGTGACAGGGAGAGTAGAGTGATGGCAAAGGACAAAGACATAGTGATCATCGGCGGCGGTCCTGCGGGGCTTGCCGCGGCAAAGGCGGCATATGACGCGGGCGCGCGCGATATCCTCGTTTTGGAGCGGGAGGAGCGCCTCGGCGGTATCCTCAACCAGTGCATACACAACGGGTTCGGACTGCATACGTTCAAAGAGGAATTGACGGGTCCCGAATATGCGGCGCGCTATGAGCGCGAGGTGCAAAAGAGGGGCATAGAGTGCAAGACGGGCACGACGGTACTCTCGATCGCGGACAAGGTCGTCTCCTGCGTGAGCGCGGATGACGGACTCGTCAAATATCGCGCAAAGGCGATAATTTTGGCATGCGGCTGCCGCGAGCGACCGAGGGGCGCGATCAACATCGCGGGATGCCGCGCTGCGGGCGTCTTTTCCGCGGGCACCGCGCAAAAATTGATCAATATCGACGGGCTGATGCCCGGCAAAGAGGTCGTCATCCTCGGCAGCGGCGACATAGGTCTTATCATGGCGCGGAGGATGACTTTCCAGGGCGCTAAGGTCAAGGCGGTCGTTGAGTTGATGCCCTATTCTTCGGGGCTAAACCGCAACATCGTACAATGTCTGCAAGATTTTGACATCCCGCTGTACTTCTCGCACACGGTCGTGGCGATCAACGGCAGAAAGAGGGTCTCCTCCGTCGTCGTCGCCGCAGTCGACGACAAGCTGCAGCCCGTGCCGGGCACGGAGTGGGAGATCCCCTGCGATACGCTGTTGCTCAGCGTGGGACTACTGCCCGAAAACGAGATCGCAAAGACAGCGGGCGTAAAGCTCAGCCCGGTCACTTCGGGGGCGATCGTCGACGACACTCTGATGACGTCGTGCGACGGGGTGTTCGCGTGCGGCAACGTGCTGCACGTTCACGACCTCGTCGACTTTGTCAGCGAGGAGAGCGAGCGCGCGGGCGAGAGCGCTGCGCGCTACGTCGCTTCGGGAGCGGGACAGAGCGAGTTTGTCGAGATAGGCGCGGACGGAGGCGTGCGCTATGCCGTGCCTCAAAAGGTGAGGCGCAACGCGGACGGCGAGCTCAACTTCAAGATGCGTGTGGGAAAGGTCGCCAAAAACGTGCGCGTTACCCTCTTGTGCGACGGCAAAGAGGTCGCCGCCAAGCGCAGGCAGATCGTAACGCCCGGCGAAATGGAGACGCTGACGCTCAACGCCGCGCAGGCGCAAACGCTGCGAGGGGCAAAAGAGGCGGTCGTCCGCCTGACGGAGGTGTGAGATGAAGGAGATGATCTGCATTTGCTGCCCGATGGGTTGCAGGCTCAAAGTCTACGACGATGAAACTCCGATAAGAGTGGAAGGCAACACCTGCCGGAGAGGAGCAAAGTACGGAGCCGAGGAGGCGGTCTGTCCCAAGCGCGTCGTCACCGCGACGGTAAGAGTAAAGGGCGGAGATACCGAGATGGTCAGCGTCAAGACCAAGGACGCGATCCCCAAGAGAGCGATCTTCGACGCGTTGGCGTTGCTCAAGGGCAGAACGGTTGCCGCGCCGATATTCGAGGGCGATGTCGTCGTCAAAGATATTTTGGGCACCGGTGTCGATTTTGTCGCAACTAAGACCGTGAGGAAGAGCATATGAAAAGGTATGTGATAGCGATCGATCAGGGGACGACGAGCAGCCGTGCGATAGCGTTCGACAAGGACGGCAACATCGCTGCCAAGGCTCAGCACGAGTTTCCTCAGATTTATCCTCGGTCGGGGTGGGTCGAGCACGATCCCGAGGACATCTACGGCACCTGTCTCGAATCGCTCAAAGCGGTGGTAGAAAAGGTGGGCGCACCCTCTGTCGCCGCGATCGGCATCACCAATCAGCGAGAGACGACGATCGTATGGGATCGCAGGACGGGCAAGGCGGTGTACAACGCGATCGTGTGGCAGTGCCGCCGCACGGCAGACTATTGCGATTCGCTCAAAGAGACGGGAGTGGACGCGATAATCTACGACAAGACGGGACTTCCGATCGATCCCTATTTCAGCGCGACCAAGATCAAGTGGATTCTCGACAACGTCAAGGGCGCAAAAGAGCAGGCGCGGCGAGGAGAGCTGATGTTCGGCACAGTCGACACCTATCTGATGTGGAGGCTGTCCGGCGGCGAGATATTTATGACGGACTATACAAACGCCAGCCGCACTATGCTGTTCGACATAGGCGCGATGCGTTGGGACGAAGAATTGTGCGAGTTGTTCGGCGTGTCTGCGTCCATGCTGCCCGAAGTGCGCGCGTCGGGGCATCTGTTCGGCTATACTTCGGAGGCAGAGACCGGGGCGCGCATCCCGATCGCTGCAGTCGCGGGAGACCAACAGGCGGCGCTGTTCGGGCAGCTTTGCACCGAAAAGGGCGACATAAAGAACACTTACGGTACAGGCTGTTTTACATTGATGAATACGGGGACGGAGCGTATGCGTTCCAAGCGCGGTCTGATCACGACGCTTGCCGCGGTCGCGGACGGGCAGCCGCCGCAATATGTACTCGAGGGCAGCGTATTTGTCGGCGGGGCGGTGATACAGTGGCTGCGCGACGAGTTGAAGATGATCGGAACGTCCGCCGAGACGGAGCAGATAGCGCTGAGCGTGCCCGACACGGGAGGCGTCTACATCGTTCCCGCATTTACGGGGTTGGGCGCGCCGCATTGGGACGCCCACGCGCGCGGCATAGTCTGCGGGATCACGCGCGGTACGGGAAGGGCGCATTTTGTAAGAGCGGCGTTGGAGTCGATAGCCTACCAGGTCGTCGACGTAATGCACGCGATGGAGAGCGACGCCGGCTGCGACATAAAATGCCTCGCGGTCGACGGAGGAGCGTGCGCCAACAATTTCCTCATGCAGTTTCAAGCCGATGTGCTGGGTTGCAAAGTGGAGCGGCCGGCGGTCACCGAGAGTACGGCGCTCGGCGCGGCATATCTCGCAGGGCTGACCGTAGGCGAGTGGAAGGATTTGAGCGGACTTAAAGAGGCGCGTCGCATAGACCGAGTTTTTTCGCCCGAGATGTCCGCAAAAAAGAGGAAGGAGTTGCTGATAGGCTGGGCTCAGAGCATAGGTAGGGCAAGATACAGATAATTCGTGCCCGTGTGCGTTAAATATGCTTTTTGGGTCTGAGAGCAACGCTGTCGCAGTTGTCGTATCGGCCAAGAAAAGCGGACCGGAGCAAACGTGCCGCGCCTTATCGGCGCGGCGGTTTGTCTTGAATGGAGCGTTTAGGTGCGGCGCAAAATGACGCGCAAGACGGACAAACAGAGGGCTTGCGAGGCAAAAAATTGCGTTTTGGACGTCAAAACGCTTTATTTTTTATTAAATATGTAATACAATATATCGACAAGAGGTACGCGCGTGAACGTTTTGAATTATGCAAGTGTGGATATGACGGACTACGTCGAGCATATCGGATGGTACAGTATCATAGATCTTGTCGTGCTGTGCGGAGTGCTTGCGCTCATTTTCGTGTTTTTCAAAAAGCGCAACAGCATCAAGCTGGCGATCTTTACCGTGTCCTACGTCTTGCTCTATATCCTCGTGACTTTTGCCGGAGTCTATGCCCAAAAATGGTTGGGCGAGAGCGGAATAGGTTTCATGTACATCTCCAAGAGGATAATGGACTTCGGCGCGGTGTTTATGATCGCTGCGTTCGCGGTCGTATATCAATCCGATCTCAAAGTCATTTTCAGCAAGCTTGCGCGTACGGGCGAAAAGAGCGGTCATTACGAATACGAGACTTCCGACGAAGACTTGACCAACAGCGCGACGCAGATCGTCAAGGCGTGCCAAAACATGGCGAAGAACGACGTCGGCGCGCTGATCATCATCGTTCGCACCGAGGTGCCGTCGCACATCTTGGATACAGGTACGCGCCTTGAAGCGGTCGTCACGTCCGGTTTGCTCGAGAGCATTTTCAGCACCAAAGGTCCGCTGCACGACGGTGCGGTCGTCATTAAGGGCGAAAGGGTGTTGTCGGCGGGCTGTTTCCTTCCTCTTTCGCAGGAGGTGGACATCGCCAAGGAGTTGGGCACGCGCCACCGAGCGGCGATCGGCATCACCGAGGAGAGCGATGTGCTTGCGATCGTCGTCAGCGAGGAGACGGGCATCATCAGCACAGTCGACCACGGCAAGATCAAGCGATATATGACTCCCGAAAAGTTGTTTGAACAGATAAAGCAGGCATACGGCGTGACTGCGGTGCCGCGTATTGACAAAAAGGAGAAGAAGAAGTTTTTATGATCCTTTCCGAAGCGGAATTTTTGCTGCCCCGCAAGGGCGTCGATATGTCCAAATGGGCGGTGATCGCCTGTGATCAATTTACGTCCGACAGAGCGTATTGGGACAAACTTGACGCTTATGTCGGCGACGCTCCGAGTACGCTCAGACTGATCTTGCCCGAAGTATATTTGGGCGACGGCGACGGCGAAAAGAGAGCCGAGGACATTTATGCCGCCATGGAGCGGTATTTGTCGGACGGCACGCTCGAAGCTAAACGCGGCTTTGCGGTCATCGACCGCACGCAGAGCGACGGCAGAC
Organism: uncultured Christensenellaceae bacterium; assembly: GCA_944381345.1. Taxonomy (GTDB): domain Bacteria; phylum Bacillota; class Clostridia; order Christensenellales; family UBA3700; genus Ornithoclostridium. The sequence goes on along the minus strand of CALWKU010000045.1, from coordinate 9,102 downwards.
ATCGTCTCGGCGCGGTCGCGGCAGTCGATCTCGAAGAATACGAATACACACCGCGCAACGCCGCGCGCGTAAAGGCGACCGAAAAGACGGTCGAGGAGCGTCTCCCCGCGCGAGTGAAACTGCGCGAAAAGGCGTTGCTCGAAAGTTCGCACATCATGCTGCTTGCGGAGAACGTGCGCGCGCACATTGAAGATCTTCTCGGGCGAGGGAAGCCGCTTTACGATTTTGAATTGAATATGAACGGCGGACGGCTGAAAGCAAAGCTGATAGACGACGCGGACGCATTGTCGGACATTGAACGCGCCGCGCTTGCCGCGCACGACAGCCTCGCGTTTGTCGTCGGGGACGGCAATCATTCGCTTGCGGCTGCCAAGCAGGTGTGGCAGCAGGTCAAGGCGGCTCTGCCCCGAAGCGAATGGGCGGCATGCCCGGCGAGATACGCTATGTGCGAGATTGTCGACATCGCCGATCCCGCGCTCGACTTTGAGCCTATACACAGGCTGGTTAAGGGCGGCGGCGACGACCTTGTCGCATATCTTGCGGACAAGCTGACGGGAGGCGCGTCGGTCAAAGCGATGTTCCGCGGACGCGAGACGAAACTCTCCGTTCCCGCAAACAGCGCGGACGCGATCGCCGACATTCAGAACGCGCTGGACGAATATGCAATGACGCGCGACATCGCCATAGACTATGTGCATGGTGACGAAAGCGTGTTGAGGGCGGCTGAGCGAGAGGACGCGGTCGCGGTCCTGATGCCGTGCATCGGCAAGGACGGGCTGTTCGACTATACCGTTAGACGCGGAGTGTTGCCGCGCAAGTCGTTCAGCATGGGCAACGCGGAAGACAAGAGATATTACTGCGAGGCGCGCAGGATAAAGTAAGCCTCACAATATACAGTTTAGGAGAGAAAAATGGCACAAAAGGTAGTCAAGTTCGGCGGCACGTCGATGGCGGACGCAGCGGCGATCGAGCGGGTCGCCAGGATCGTCGCGTCCGACCCCGAACGCAACTATGTGGTAGTCTCGGCGCCCGGCAAGAGATTTTCGGGCGACACCAAGGTCACGGACATGCTGTACGCATGCTATCATGATCTCGAGATCAACGGCGAATGCGCCGCGACGTTTGCGAAGATCAGGCAGAGATATGTCGAGATCGTCGAACAGCTCGGGCTCGACTTTGACATCAATCCCGTTCTCGACGAGGTCGAAAAGAAAATGGTCTCCGCCTATTCGGTCGACTATTGCGCCAGCCGAGGCGAATATCTCAGCGCGATCGTGCTGGCGAAAAAGCTGGGCTGCGAGTTTGTCGACGCGTCCGAGATCGTCGTCTTTGACGACAACGGCGTGTTCAAGCCGGAGGAGACCAACGAGAGGGCGGCAAAGCGCCTTTCGCGCACGCCAAAAGCGGTCATTCCCGGATTTTACGGCGCGGACGCGAGCGGCGGAATCCATACGTTCAGCAGGGGCGGTTCGGACATCACCGGTTCGATAGTCGCGCGCGCCGTGGACGCCGCCGTATATGAAAATTGGACGGACGTGGACGGCTTTATGTCCGCCGATCCGCGCATCGTGGAAAGTCCGCGCATCATTGACAGAATATCGTACAAGGAGCTGCGCGAGCTTGCCTATATGGGCGCCAACGTGCTGCATCCCGAGGCGATCTTCCCCGTAAGAGAGAAAAACATCCCCATCAATATCCGCAACACGTTCAATCCGTCCGCGCCGGGCACGATGATCGTCGCCGAGGTCGAGGACAGCGACAAGCAGGATTCCTATATCACGGGAGTCGCCGGCAAAAAGGGATACAGCATCATTTTCATCGAAAAGGAACTGATGAATTCCGAACTCGGCTTTGCGCGCCGCGTACTCAGCGTGCTTGAATATTACAACGTGCTGTTCGAGCATATGCCCAGCGGCATAGGTACGCTCAGCATCGTTGTCGCCGACAGCGAGCTTGCGGGCAAAGAGGACGTCGTACTCGAACGCATCCGCAACATCGTCAAGCCGGACACGATCGACATCAAGTCGGGCATCTCTCTTATCTCCACGGTCGGACACGGCATCTCGTTCAAGCCGGGTTCCGCAGCCAAGCTGTGCGCCGCGCTTGCCGCCGAAAAGATAAACATCCGCATGATCGATCAGGGATCGAGCGAGCTGAACATCATCGTCGCTGTGGCGACGCAGGATTACGAGAGAGCGGTCAACGCGATCTATCATGCGTTCGTCTGACGAAAACAAGCAAAAGCAACAGCCCCCGGAGCGCTCCGGGGGCTGTTTTGTCGCAAATTCAATACATATACTCGACGCCGTCGCTGTCGACTTTCGGGCATTGCGAGATCTTGGTTTGATACTTGTCCGAATCGCCGACGTTGCGTTTGACGGATACGGACGCGCATCGCGCCGCGGCGATCGCGGGACGCGCGCACTCCATCCACTTGTTGGCATAGATATCCACGTCGCCCAGCATAGCTTTGCCCGAACACAAGGGCAGCAGTTCGACGGCGGTGTCGAGGCATTGCTCAAAGACGTTGCCCTCGATCTCGACGCGTTTGGCGAGCCCCGCGTTGGCGGTTATGCCGCTCATGCAGACGACCGCCTTGCCGACGATGTTTTTGAAATTGCAATAGTCGGCGCGCACAAAGCCCGAGGTGGAGAATGCCAATCCGTTGTCGGGCGAACCGTAGAGCGTCGTGCGGCGGAAGAATACGTCCGCGGTGTGAAGGCTCGAGTTTTCGACGTGCATGGACGCGGCGTTTGCCGGCGCAGCCTGCTCAAAGGTCACGGTGCGTGAATTCTTGTCGTAAGCCGCCACGATCAGCGAGGCGACCGGGGCGAACGCGGCGTCCGAGAGCGTCGCAACATCGCCCTTTTCAAACGGAGGCAGAGCGGTCGCGTCGGCGGATCTCAGTGTCAGCGAGTTGCCCGACGCGGACGCGATGTCATAGAGCGCGCCTCTGACGGATACGGTGTCGGCGAGAGTCGCCGCCAAAAGGCAATCGGACAGATACAGCGACCCGGAGCATTCCACAGCCTCGAACGCGCTGCCCAGCGTGGCTACGCTGCGTCCCGATTGGGCGCGCAGCGTCACTTCCTGAACGGTGACGTTTTCGCACATATCCGCCTTGATCGCGCTGCCGTGACAGTAGCGTATCGTGACGTTGCGGACGGTGATGTCCTTGCAATTGATCAGCAATATGCCCGGGCAGGTCTTGGATGCGTCGAAACGGATATATACGCAATCTTTTTTGACGGGAGACGTCAGTCCCGAAAAGGACAGTTTCGCAGCCGTCGCGCCGCTTTCGGGCGAGATCTTGGAAGCGCCTTTGAGTTTGGCGACGGGATCTGAGGATTCGCGGCGTATCTTTTCGGTGTTGAGGTCGCGGCAATATACGACGGGGGAGACGAGCTGTGCGATCAACTCATTTTCGCCGCTCTTTACGGAGAGAGGCGAACCGGCGGTCACGGCATACTCTTCGCCGAAACGAACGTCCGCGCCGCCGAAACCGCTGCCTTTCACGGTGAATTCGAGATATTCGGGATGAGAAGTCTCGAGCGTAAAGTTTTGGAGCAACACGCGCTCGCAGCCTTCGAGGACGAAATAATAGCCTCTGCCGTCGAGGCGCAGCGTCGCGCCGTTGCCGTCTATCGTCGCGTTGCGCAAGCCGCGGAAACGCACCGCCGCGCGGTCGCCGTCGGTCGGCTTGAATTCCAAAAGCCGAGCCGCGGAGCGATAGGCGTTGCCCGATGTCGCACGGGTCAGCTGTTCCAGATTTTTGAAAGAATACAATATCATATCAAAATTGTAACATACGCGTGCGCGACTGTCAATCGCGGCACGTTAAGAGTTGAAGGGACGGACGCCGAAACCGCGTTGCAGCGAACCGCCGTCCGCAAGCAGGCGCGCCGCCGCGCGGCGCAGGGAAGTGTCTTGCGGCAGCTTGTCGGCGGGCGCTTTTCGGCAGTCGAAGATGCGCTCCGCGTCGTCCCATCCGTTGCACTTTTTGACCGCAAACAGCGTAAACATATCGGCAAAAACGTTGATGTTGGCGTCCTTAGGCAGCAGCATTTTGTTGACGGGTCCGAGCAGCCACGAGTCTATGAAAAAACACTTTGCGCCGTATGCGGGGAAATATTTGTCAAAGAAAGCTCGGGCGCTGTCAAACGACTTTTCGCATTCTATCGGTGTCAGCTTTTCGCCCTGGGGGACGTGGACGTTGAGAATTCTGTCTCCGAGTTTTACGGCGACGCCCGACCTGCGCAGCGCGGGCAGCGCGCTCAACGGGCAGTAAAGGCGAAAGAATTGATATTGCAGTCTGCCTATTTTGAACAAACGCAGCGTCAAATGGTGCGATATCCACGGGTAGTTGACGAGCCCGATCTCACCGTCGCGGACGCGGCAGTTGCGCGACCATATCCCTATGTCGGACATCGTCGCGTCAAAGACTTCGCCGCCAATGCCGAGTTCTTCGTAGCGGCGGCGGGAAAAGCGCGTCGCGGCAAGTACGCAGGCGAGGCGCACGTCGGGAGGCTTGCGCATGAGCGCGGGACAAAATCTGCGCGCGCATAGAGGCGCGTATTTTTCGCAAAAACCGCGTTCGCGCTCAAAGGCGTCCGCAGCGGCGCGCGCCGTGTCGTCGTCCGCGCCAAAACGCCGCGCGGATATCAGGATGTCGTCTCTGTCCATAGCTTCATTGTACAAAACGCGCCGCGCGCTGTCAACACAAAACAAAAGAGGCGGTCCGTCTTGCGCGGACGCGTGCGGCAAAGACCGACGTCAAGACATCTTTGCAAAATTTTCGCATCTTGCAAAAAAAGAAAGAGATCGGCGGTCTGCGGGAAAAAGCGTGTCAAGACATCTTTGCAAAAATTTTGAAACGCCGCAAAAGAGAAAACGTTTGAGTTTTCGGCAAAAGACGACTGCCGAAACCTCAGGGGAGAGACGGTCATCTTCCGAATCCGCCGTCCACGCCGAGGCACTGACCCGTCACATAGCTCGCTTTGTCCGCAAGCCAAAAAATCGCGTCGGCGACTTCGTCCGCCGCGCCGAACCGTCCGAGAGGGACGTCTTGGCGCAACGCGCTGAGTTCGCTTTGGTCAAAGAGCGCGTTCATCTCGGTGTCGATCACGCCCGGCGCGACGCAATTGACGCGTACGCCGCTCGGAGCAAGTTCTTTTGCCATCGCCTTAGTGAAAGCTATCACGCCGCCCTTAGCCGCCGAATAGACGCTTTCGCACGACGCCCCGACGTCGCCCCAGACGGAGGAGACGTTGACGATCGCGCCGCGCTTTTCCGCAATGTACGGTTGGGCGTATTTGGTCATATAAACTACGCCTTTGAGGTCGACGCCGACAACAGAAGAGATCGCGTCGTCGGAGGTGTCGACAAGAGGTGCGACGCAGGCAATGCCGGCATTGTTGACCAGTACGCTCGGCGTGCCCAGCGTGCCGCGGCATTCCTCGATCGCGCGGCGGCATTGCGCGGGATCGGAGACGTCCGCTTTGACCGCGAGCGCGAACGCGCCGTTTTCGGCAAGTCGAGTTATCAAAGCCCGCGCGGCGGCGTCGTTGCTTTGGTACACGACGCAGACGGCATAGCCCTCGGAGGCGAATTTTGCGGCGGTCGCCGCGCCTATCCCGCGCGACGCGCCCGTTATGATGACCGTTTTCATAATTATATTATACAATTTGCTTTGCGGCAATGCAACTTATGTTGTATGATATCCTTATGGACGAAATTTTCGACAAACTGAAAGACGGACTGCGCGCCGCGCTCGACGACGCGGGAATAAAGACCGCGACCGCGATACAGCGCGAGGCGATGCCGCACATCTTTGCGGGCGAGGACGTGATCGCGCTCGCTCCGACGGGATCGGGCAAGACGCTCGCCTATGCGCTGCCCGTATTGCAGAATATAGACGCCGACGGAGCGGTGCAGGCGCTCGTGCTGTGCCCGACAAGAGAGCTGGCGATGCAGATAGGAACGGTGTTCCGCTCCGCTCTCGCGCACGTCGAGGGGATTAGGACGGCTGTGATCTATGGCGGCGAGAACTTCGAGAGACAATTGTATGCGCTGCGCAAAAAGCCGCACGTCGTCGTCGGAACGGTCGGCAGGGTGCTGGACCATCTTCAGCGCAAGACGTTGAGAACAAAGAGCTTGCGCACCCTTGTGCTGGACGAGGGAGACGTAATGCTCAAGATGGGATTTGTGGACGACGTGCGCAAAATTCTGACTTTTATAAACACGGATAGGCAAAATCTGCTGTTTTCCGCTACGCTTCCTCACGAGATCGCGGCGCTGTGCCGCGAGATGATGAGAGTCCCCGTCACGGTGGGCGTAGCCGCGGACGAGGACAAACCCGACGTCGGGCAGAGATATGTCGTCGTCGGGGACAGCCGCCGCGTGGGGTGTCTGCTCAAATTGGTGAAAAGCAACGGATATGACAGGTACATCGTGTTTTGCAACACGCGTTTTCGCGCCGAGAGGGTGCATCGCGCGCTTACAGCCGCCTCTGTCAACGCCGTGTTGCTGCACGGCGAGATGGATCAGCGTGACAGAACGCGCGCGATGGCGGCGTTCCGCAAGGGGGAGGCGGCGTGCCTCGTCGGCACAGACGTCGCCGCGAGAGGCATAGATATCCCCGACCTGCAAGCCGTGTTCAACCTCGATCCGCCCGGCGAAGCGGACGCGTATGTACACAGGATAGGCAGGACGGCGCGCGCGGCGAGAAAGGGAGAGGCATACACCTTCGTCGCTCCCGAACAGACGGTTCTGATCGGCGATTACGCGCGCAAGACGGGCGTTGTGCCCGAACATATCGAATTGGATCTTTCCGACTGCAAGACGTACACTCTGCCCGCAGACGCGTCGGACAAGCACAACGTCCGTACGCGAGCGGAGGCGTCGGCGGCGGGAGAGAGATTTTTTCTCAACGTTGGCAAGCGCGACGTGCCTGACAAGGCGTCGCTCGCCAAATTGGTTTCGACCGTCGCGGATATACCGCCGTTCAAGATCACGGACGTCAAGCTGAGGGACACGTATTCGTTCGTACAGGTCACCTCGGACGTCAAGCACAAGGTGGGCGCGCTCAAGGGGTTTGATCTGGGCGGGCGCAGGATCAACGTACAGGTCGCCGACAGTTCCAAGGAATTTGCGCCCAAAGCGGAGAAGAAAGAACCTAAGTTTCGCGGCAAGCCGCGTATCCGAAAAAAGCGCAACTGACATCGATATGCGCGGGCGGCAAGCTCGTCATTGTAGATATGGCGGCAAGGCAAGGGCACTTGCGGGAAACGGCGGACGGCTATGAGCGGCTGCGCGATCCTTCGCACGTCAAGTGTCTGTCGGAAACGGAATTTGAAGCGCTCGCCGCGTGCTGCGGCGTCGTCAAAGATTATACCTATCTCACCCGCATCCCCGTCAAGCTGTCCGCGTGGCTCGATCTGACGGGCGTTTGCGGAGATGCCCGCAACAAGATCGTATCCGCCATGAAAGACGATATTGCCGGCATTACGCAAACGGGCTTTGAGCCTTACAAACAGGACGATGAAATCATGTTTGACCACCGGTGGTATCTGTATATAGGAAAAAACAAGAAATGATTTGTATAGAAGCTATTTCAAACTCCTCGCCAAATTAAATAGTGTCCATAAAAATATGTGACAGTTTTGACAAAGTAGCGCTGCGTAAACGCGCGCCCGTCGTTGAGGAAGAGCGTATGATCAGCGTGAAAAGGGCAATACTTGCTGCGTGAGAGAGATCAAACGCTGTATGGACGCCTGTCGGACGAGGATAGCTGCGCTTTGCGGAAGAGAGCTTATCGTCGTTGTCAACCGCGGGCGTAACAAGGTGGAAAAATTCCGCGGCAAAATCCGCGACATGTACGACGCCGTGTTTACCGTCGAGAGCGAGAACGGACTGAGCTGCTTTGCGTACAGCGACGTGTTGACCAAAAACGTGAAATTTCTGGACGGCGCCGTACGGTGACGTCTAGCGCGGCAGGCGCGTTAAGAGCAAAAAAGCACCGCCCTTTCGGACGGTGCGGTTTTGTTGCCTGACGCGGCGCTTATGCCTTTCTGCCGTTGAGCAACTCTTCTTCCAGATTCGGGTTGTCGGAAGGAGTAGCGGTCGGGTTGGTCCAAGTATCGGACGAGAAGTCCGCGTTTTTGGGATCAAGTCCGTACAGATCGCAGTTCTTGATGATCGTGTATGCCATACTCGGCAGCGGGAAGTCCGCGGTGTACAGCCCTATCTTTTCAAAACCGTTGATCTCCGATGCGTTGGGGTCGACTTTGCCGCTGGAAAGGCGGATGATCGCTATGTTGAGGTATTGCTCGCTCTTTGGCGCGTCATCGCTCTGCTTGACAAAATACTTGTCGTATTCTTTCTTTCCGACGCTCTGTTGAACCAAGGTGTTCACGGTGTTTGCTACAAACGCGCCCGACGGGTCGTTGCCCGGCATCAGCTTGGTCGATTCGCGGTTCTTCCAAGTGTAGAAGTCGACAAAGCCGGAGAGATTGACCTCGCAATAATCGTTTTCGCTCTTGATATTTTCAGCGCAAGTGCTCCAGAGGATGATGCCGCAGACGACGGAGTTGGCAAGCACGCTGTTTTCGACATTGACGACCGCGCCCTTGGAGCCGGAGAAGGTCTCCGCAGCGACCAAAGCGTCCGCGCCGTTGCGGACGATGCTGCCCTTGAGGTTGACCTCGGCGGATCTGACCGAGATGTGCTTTTGGGTATTCTCGGTGATGCAATGGGTGATGTTGAAAACGGGGGTGACGTCGTTGGAGCCCGTTGCGGAGAAGAACGCGCCGCCGCCCTCGAATTGGGTGAGATCCATGTTGCCGTTGTCGTCGAGAACGGGTTCCGCGCCCTTCATATAGACGTCGGTCACGTTGATAGTCTTTTCGCACCAATCGATCCTGAACAGAGACGTGCCGGTTTTGGTGATCGCGCTCGTGTCCCAAGTGAACATATTGCCGTAGAGGTTGAGCGTGTCGGGAGAGGGAGCAAAACCCGCATAGTCGGGAGAATCATTGGGAACAAAAGCAAAAGCCTTGTTTGCGACCGCGGTCAGATCGGACTGAACGCAGACGTTGGCAACCT
>CALWKU010000044.1 GCA_944381345.1 uncultured Christensenellaceae bacterium | reverse complement strand
AGTGTCGGTCCTACCGTACAGCCCAAGTCTCCGCCGAGCGACAGGAGCGCAAACAACGCCGTTCCGCCCTTGGGCATCCGCCCTATCGCAAGGCTGAACGTCGCCGGCCAAAAGATGCCGACCGACAATCCGCACAGCGCGCAGCCGACAAGTCCGAGTTCGGGAACGGTCGAAAGCGCGGCAAGCAGATAAGACGCCACGCAAAGCGCACAGCTGTATGCGATCGTAAGCGGTGCATTGAGCCTCGAACCGAAGCGCGCATACAGCACCCTCGCAGCGCCCATAAGCACAGCAAACAAACACGGGCCAAATAAATCGCCCATCGTCTTTGAAACGCCGAGACCGCTCTCGGCAAACGCCGACGCCCATTGGCTCATTGCGATCTCGGACGCGCCCGAACACAGCATCATCACCGCAAACAGCCAAAACATGCCGTTGCCGAATAATGTGCGAAGGCGCGTGCCGCCCTCCTCTTCCTGCAACTTGTTCACCGGAACAAAACCATAATAGACCGCATTGAATACAGGCACGACCGCCCAACCTATCGCAAGCCACCGCCATTGCTCCGCGCCGATGGCGAGAATGAGCAGCGTCGTGACCAAGATCACCGCCGCGCTGCCCCAGCAATAGAAAGAGTGCAAAAGGCTCATCGAACCCGTCTTGTCCGTCGTCGGGCACGCCTCGGCAATGGGGCTGACAAGCACTTCGATCAAGCCGCCGCCTATCGCGTACAAAACCACCGCGACAAGCAAGCCCGCATAGGGGTCTCCGACGCTCGGAAAGAGCGCTAAGCCGACAAGCCCGAGCGCGCAAAACATATGCGCCGCTATGACGCAAGGCTTGTAACCTATTCTGTCCACGACCTTGGCAGACAACATATCGACGAGCAATTGCGTGACAAAGTTAACGGTGACGAGCAGCGTCACCTTGTCCAATCCTATCGCAAATTCCGTTTGGAAAGTCAAAAACAGCAACGGGGCGAAGTTGTTGACTATCGCCTGCGTGATGTAGCCTATAAAACACGCCGAAAGCGTGTGTTTGTAAGTCAATTTTGCCATGATTTATCGCATATATTCTATTATATACCGCTCGCTATGTCAACGCTTTGACAGCATCGAACGCGGCATCGGGGCAAGACAGACCGCGCTTTTTGTGCAGCTCCGACAAAAGAATACTCGTTAGCCGGTCGAATTTTTGCGATCACACAAACAAAAATGCGGTTTTGAACGAAAAACATCTATTTGGCGCCGTATATCACGCATTTTTCGCCGCGCTGCGCCGCAGTTGCATTTTGCCGCCGAATGTGCTATACTGTAATGCAAGGTGAACTTATGAGATCTTGGATCGTTTCCAAACCCGGAGAATTGACGTCCGCTGTAGCCGAAGACGCGGCTCTGCCTCAGGACGCCGCCCGCGTGCGTCTCGCCAGAGCGGCTATCGGCGCGTCCGACATAGCCGCTTTCGAGGGCAAAACAGGCAAACTCCCCGTTATCCCCTGCCGCATCGCAATGGGGCTTGTCGGCGAAAGCAACGACATCACGCTCAAAATAGGTCAGCGCGTGATGCTGTCGCCGTACCGACACACCGAAAAAGGCACTTTGGTCAAGGGCGTCGACTGCGACGGATATCTTTCCGACTTCGTCACCTGCCCGCAATCGGAGATCTATGTGATGCCCGAGGGCATTTCGGACGAATCGATCATCTTTGTCGAGGACATCGCCCGCGCCGTCAACGCGCTCGAAAAACTCGACATCTCCAAGACGCAATATATCTTGCTGAGCGGCTGCACCGTACTCAACTTCATAGTAGCCCAGCTCGCCATATATTATCAAGCCATCCCCATCGTCGTCGACAGACGGCGCGAGATGCTGGAACTTGCGGAGGATATGGGCGTCTACTTCACCGTCGACCCGGGCGAAGAGGACGTCTTTGACAAGGTCAAGGAACTGACCTCGGGCGCAATGTGCGATTGTCTCGTCGTCGACGCCGACTTTTTCCCGGACGCGGGCAGATTGCTGTCCTGTCTCAAGACGGGCGGCAAAGCGGCGTTTTGCGGAACGGGCAGTCTCTCGACCAAGGCGAGCGCACCCATCGCGGAGATCGTCTCCAAGCACCTCGAAGTGTTCGGAGTCCAGACGGGCGACGGCGAACTCGAAACCGCGATCAACATGCTTGCGACCGAGATCGTCAAAGTCGACAAATTGATAGGCAGGCTTGACGAATTCAAGGACGCGCCCGAAGTGTTCGCAAGGATCGCGTCCGACCCCATTCCGGGCATCAAATCGGTGATCAGATTCTGAAAACAAATTGAGCCGCGCCGCCGAACGATCGGCGGCGCTTTTTTGCTAAAACGAACACAGATCCCTAATTTTACTCGGCGATCAGACCTTCGGCGACCGCGTCTACAGTCCCCGCTCCGAGCAGCAGTATCATATCGCCGCGCCGCGTATGCGCCGACAGATAGCTACGCGCCGCGCCGTAATCGGGCATATACATACAATCCGCACGCCGCGCCTTAACGCGCATATACAGATCGTAAGCGGAACAGCCGTCGCTCGCCTTTTCGCGCGCGGCGTAGGTCGGCAGGATCAGCGCTTCGTCCGCCCAATAAAAACTGTCGACGAATTGTTCGATCATCGCCTTTGTGCGGCTGAACGTGTGCGGCTCGAACACTGCAATGATCATCCCTTTCGCCATCACGCGCGCGGTATCTATCGCCGCGGCGATCTCATCGGGGTGATGCGCGTAGTCGGTATATACGTCCGCGCCCGCGGCGGTCGCGCCCATTCTTTCAAACCTTCGCTTCACTCCGCCGAAATTTTCCAACGCGACCGCAGCCCTCTCGACCGAAACGCCCTCTTCCGCCGCAAGCGCGATCGCCGCAAGCGCGTTGACGATGTTATACTTTCCCCTCACGGAGAGCCGACAGCGCGCCGTCCTTTTGCCTTTGACCGCAACCGTAAACGAATAGCGGCCGCCGTCGTAACTCACCTCTTCGGCGCAATAGTCGCAGTTGCCGTAACCGAACGTCACGCGCTTTACCCCTGCGGGACACATATGCGCGTTTGCCGCGTCTGCGATAAGCGCGCCGCCGGGCGCAATATTGCGCGCAAACCCGCAAAACGCGTCTCTCATCTGCCCGAGATCGCGGTAGCAGTCGGGATGGTCGAACGCGACGTCGAGAATCGCCGCGACATCGGGTCTTAACGCAAGAAATGTACGGTTGTACTCGCACGCTTCGGTGACAAATAGCTCCCGCCCGCCCGTAGACGCGCACTCTCCGCCCACACAGTCGCCGCCTATGTGCCCTACAAATTTACGCCCTTCCGCGCGCAGGATCGCGCACAGCATGGCAGTGGTAGTGGTCTTGCCGTGCGAACCCGCGATTGCGACCGTCTTGTCAAACGACGCCGCGACCAGCGCCAAAAACGCCTTTCTCTCCATGCACAGCGCCTTTGCCTCACGCGCGGCTCTGAGTTCCGGATCGTCGCGGGGGATCGCCGCCGTATAGACGACGAGACGGCGCGCGGCGGCAAACGCGGGGTCGTGCCCGCAATATGCCTTTACTCCGTTCTCGCGCAGCATAGCGAGCGTCTCGCCGTCGTTTTTGTCCGAACCGCTGACGTCCATGCCTCGCTCTTTGCACAACAGCGCGAGCGACTTCATGCTGACGCCGCCCACGCCTATGAAATGTATTTCGTCACTTCCGCAAAACATACCACATTATATGCGTAAAATCCGCGTCCCGCCCCATCAGGAATTTTGTGTTGCCGAATTTTTCGCCTCAAACCATTTGTTATAACGTAAAAAATATGGACAAAATAGTTGGCAATTTTTGTGCGCAACGTTTCCGGTTTTCATATTCTTTACTCTAATACAGCAATATTTTGACGATATTTTTGAAATCTTGCCGTAAAATCGTTGCCAAATTTTTCACATCATTATATAATATGAGCAGTACTTTTTAGGAGTAAAGATATGGAATTAAGCAATGTGAAGATAAGGCTTGTCAACAAAGACGACGAGTTGCTCAAAGCAGTCGCGTCGGTCGTCATTGACGGATGTTTCGCCGTACACGACATCAAGATCATAGGCGGCAAGTCCGGGCTGTTCATCTCGATGCCCAGCCGCAAGACCCCCGAGGGACACTACCGCGACATAGCGCATCCCCTCGACTCGGAGACGAGAGACCTCTTCTCCAAGACCATCCTTGACGCATACGAAGAGGAATTGAAAAAGGCATAACGAATGCAACAAAGAGCGGACGCCGTCGAGCGTCCGCTCTTTGTTTTGTGTTTTGTTATCCGAAGAGCCGCGTCGCAGGCTCTTTTGTTTTGTCCGCCGTCAATCCGCGCCGTATTTTACTATGCCGAGCGCCTTGACGATCTCCATCACCGCGACGGACACGAACGAGAACGCGATCGCGATCAGGTAACCCCACCACTCGACGTACATCATTCCGAACGCCTCGTTGACGCCGGGCACAAACACGACGAACGCTATCAGCGCGACCGAGATCAGCGCGACTATATTCATGCGCCTGTTGCTGAACGGACCGATCTTGAACAGCGACCTGTCCGAGCGCATATTGTATGCGTGGACGATCTGCGACAGCGACAGCGTGATGAACGCAAGCGTGCTTCCGCCCTGAATGCCGTGACCCATGACGTTGTCCCCGATGTAGAAGGACAGCAAAACCAAAATCGAGAAGAGCGCGCCCTGCAAACCTATCACAAGCCCGAACTTGTGGGCAAACAAGCCCTCGTTCTTTGGACGGGGCGGATGTTTCATGACATCCTTTTCGACCGCCTCCATGCCCAGCGCGATCGCCGGCAGAGAGTCTGTGACGAGGTTGATCCACAGCAATTGTATCGAGATGAACGGAGACTCGCGCCAGATCAACATGGCGATGAACACCGAAAGTATCTCGCTGACGTTGGTGCTGAGCAAGAATCCGACGACCTTTTTGATGTTGGCGAAGATGCCTCTTCCCTCTTTGACCGCGTCGACGATCGTGGCGAAATTGTCGTCCGTCAAAGTGACGTCCGCAGCGCCCTTTGCGACATCGGTGCCTGTAATGCCCATCGCGCAACCGATGTCCGCCGCTTTGAGCGCGGGCGCGTCGTTGACGCCGTCGCCGGTCATGGAGACGACCTTGCCTTTCTTTTGCCAAGCCTTGACAATGCGGATCTTGTTTTCGGGCGAAACACGGGCGTAAACCGAGATATGCTCGATGTTGGCGTCAAGCTCCTCGTCGCTCATCTCGTCAAGCTGCGGACCGGTCAAAGCCATGTCTCCCTCGCGAAAGATGTCGAGCTGCTTGGCTATCGCCTGCGCGGTGACGACATGGTCGCCGGTGATCATGACCGGTTTGATACCCGCCTCGCGGCATACGGCGACCGCAGCCGCGGCTTCGGGCCTCGGCGGATCGATCATGCCGACAAGTCCCATGAACGTCAAGTCCTTTTCCAATGTCTCTGGAGATACCTCGCTCGGCAGCTTGTCGAGTTCGCGGTATCCGACCGCCAGCACGCGCAACGCGTCGCGGCTCATCTCGTCGTTGGCGCTCCTCGCCTTTTCGATGTCGCCCTTGACGCATAGTTTTGCCATGACGTCGAACGCGCCCTTGACGATGGCGATCAGCTTGCCGCCCGCCTCGTGGACGGTGGTCATCAGCTTGCGGTCGGAGTCGAACGGCACCTCCGCAACGCGCGGATATGCGGCGTTGAGTTTGCCTTTGTCATCGCCCGCCTTTGTCGCGGCGAGTACGATCGCCGTCTCCGTGGGATCGCCGATGTGCGTCTCCTTGCCGCCCTCTATGACGACCGAGCCGTCGCAGCAGAGCGCGCCGTAATCGAGCAGTTTGCGCACGTCGTCGCCTACATCGGCGGTATCGAGGTCTTTGACCTCGCCGCCCTCGACGTAGGTCTTGACCAAAGTCATTCTGTTTTGGGTCAATGTGCCCGTCTTGTCCGAGCATATGACCGACGCGCTGCCCAGCGTTTCGACAGCGGGCAGACGCTTGATGATCGCGTTCTTTTTGACCATCCGCGTCACACCTATGGACAGCACGATCGTGATGATCGCGGGCAGTCCCTCGGGGATCGCCGAGACCGCAAGCGAGACCGCTACCATAAAGATCTCCAATACGGGGATCTTGTCGATAAGTCCGACTACGAACACTATCGCGCACGCGGCGAGCGCGACGACGCCAAGCCACTTACCCAGCTTTGCGAGCTTTTGTTGAAGAGGCGTCGCCTCCTCCTTTTCACCCGCGAGAAGGTCTGCGATCTTGCCCATCTCCGTCTTCATCCCCGTGCCGGTGACGACCGCAGTCGCCCTGCCGTATGTGATCGAACAGCCCGAGAACACCATATTGCGCCTGTCGCCTATCGGAGCCTTGTCCTCGACGACGGCTTCGGCGTCCTTTTCGGACGGGACGGATTCGCCCGTCAGCGCGGATTCCTCCGATTTCAGATTTGCGCTCTCTACAAGCCTCGCGTCTGCGGGGACGAAGTCGCCCGCCTCCAGCTTGACGATGTCTCCGGGCACGACGTCGGTCGACGAGATGATCGCCTCTTTGCCGTCGCGTATAACCTTTGCGTGCGGCGCGGACATATTTTTGAGCGCTTCCAGAGCCTTTTCCGCCTTGTTTTCCTGCATCACGCCAATCACCGCGTTCATGATGACGATGAAGAAAATGAGCGCAGGCTCTATAAATTCCATGGGGTCTTCGCCGAAGCACGCCACTACGAGCGAAATGATCGCCGCAACGATCAGGATGATGATCATCACGTCCTTGAATTGTTCGAGGAATCGAACGAAAAGACTTTTCTTCTTCTTTTCCGCTAGCTTGTTTTCGCCCACCTCGGCAAGCCGCTTTTGCGCCTCGTCCGCGCTCAAACCATTTGCCGGATCGACGCCGAGCGACGCAAGCAATTCGCGCCTGTCTTTGCTGTGGTCCTCCATAGATTTCTCCTTGCGGCGTGAGGTGCCGCTTCCCTTATCAATATCTGTCCGCCGCAAGCAGCGAATACAGCTCGTTGTAAACGGGCAGGTTGCAGCGATAGATCTTTTTGTAGACCCTGTTGTAAAACTGCAAATACCTGTCGTGGTTTGCCTTGTCGGGCTTGTAGACGGCAGACACGCGCACCATCGCCGCACTCGCCTCGTCTATGCTGCCGTACGCGCCGAGCGACGTAAACGCGACCACCGCGCACCCGAGCCCGCTGGTCTCGTAGGTCTGCACCTTGTAGACGGGCATACCTATGATGTCCGCCATGATCTTGCATATTATCTCGCTCTGCGAACCTCCGCCCGAGACCGCTACCTTTGTCACGGGATTGCCCGTGCGGCGCATCAAATTTTCAAGCCCTTCGAACAGCGCATATCCCAATCCCTCGATGATCGCACGATAAATGTGCGCGCGGGTATGCACGTCGCTGAACCCTATCATCACGCCTTTCGCCTGCGGCGTTTTAAGCCCGGGTCCCCAATAGGGCTGCACGAGCAAGCCGTCGCTGCCGACGGGAATCCTGCTCAGCGTGTCGTCGAGCAGTTTTTCCGCCGATACGCCGAGCCGCTCCGCTTCGTGCTGCTCGTAAAACGCAAATTGATCTCTGAACCAAGAGACCATCCAAAACCCGCGGAAGATCTGGATCTCGGGGTTGTATTTTCCGTCCACGACCGCCGTATACGCCGGCATGAACGTCTCCGGCTCCACATACTTGTCCGTTGTCACCTCGACCGACGCCGCCGTACCCAAGGAAATACTTGCTACGTCTTTGCCCGTCGCGCCGTTGCCGACCGTCTCGCAAACCTTGTCCGCGCCCGTCGCTATCAGCGGCGTGCCCTCGGCGATGCCGGTCGCGGCGCTCGCCTCGGCGGTGATCGTACCTATCGTCTCGCCGGGGCGGACCAATTCGCACATCTTTTCCACCGGACAGCCGAAAATGCAGTAATTGAGCGAGTGTTTGGTCATCCAGCGGCGCTTTTTGTAATCATAGGGGAAACGCGCCGCCTGTCCTGCGGTGGAATCGGCTAGTCTGCCCGTCAGCTTGAAGTTGTACCACGCGGTGGGCATGACAATCTTGGCGGTCTTTTCCCAGACGTCGGGCTGATTGACCCTGACCCAATTTGTATAACTGGTGCGGCGCTGTACGCGCACCGCTTCGCCCATGCCGACTGCGGAATAGATAAACCGCTTCAACAGTGGCAACTTGTCCGGACACTCGACCTCGCGCTTGTCCATCCACAAGATCGCGTCGCGCGTCTGTTTGCCGTCTCCGTCAAGGAAAAACAGCGAATTGCGGATGCTTGTCACGGTCACGGCGGCGACGTCTTTCCATCTGTCGCCCAGCCTTTCTTTGAGCTGCTTCGAGACGGCGCAAATGCCCGTCCACAGCTCGTCTATGTTCTTTTCCGCCCTGTTGTCGTTCTTGGAAATATACGGCGGTTCTTCCCTTCTCACCTTGTCGACCAGCTCGCCGCGGCAGTCGAAAGCGAGGGCGCGAGTGCTTTGCGTACCCACGTCGAACACCAATACAAGTCGACTGTCGTTGTTCATCTTGTTTCCTCCAACTGTCTGTAATCCACTTTGCCTATCTGCGTGAGAGGCAGTTTGTCCAAAAACACTATCTCGCGCGGCATGCTGTATTTGAGCAGCTTGGCGGCGATCGCCTCACGCGCGGCTTTTTCGACGTCTTTGTCGGACGCGTCGCCGTCCTTTTGAATGTACAGCCTGACGCCGACCTTGCCGTCGACTGCCGTCTCGACCGCGCAGCAGCGCTTTACGCCCGCCGCCTTATTGACCACGTTCTCTATCTCCTGCGGAAAGACGTTGTGCCCCGAGATCTTGATCATTCTCTTTTTGCGGTCGACAAAATAGACAAATCCGTCCTCGTCCAGCCTGCCTATGTCACCGGTACGTATCCACTTCTTTCCGCCGTAGTCGAAAAACACCTTGGCAGTCGCCTCGGGATCGTCGTAATATCGCGTCATCGCCATATCGGTGCTGATGCACAATTCTCCCTCGCTTCCTCGCGGCACGGGGACTCCGTCGTCGCCGAACGCCTCGAAATATGTGTTTTCGACAGGTTTGCCTATCGACCCGACGCGCTCTCTTCCGTTCATGTTCACGCAGCAGATGCCCGCTTCGGTCAACCCGTATCCCTCAAACAATTTAATTGGATTACCGACACGGGCAGCCAGATCTTCAAACTTGCGCCTAATGCTGTCCGACAGCCTGTCGCCTCCGCAGTAGCAATATTTAAGACGGCGCATTATGTCATTTCCGAACGCTCCCGAATCAAGCATCTTGCCGTACATATTCGGCACGCCGCAGATAAACGTAACTCCAGCGCTGCGGCAAAGTCTGCACGCGCCCTTTGCGTCAAACTTTGGCATAAGCACGATCTTGCCGCCCGCGCTGAGCGAAGTGTGCATACACACGCCCAATCCGAAATTGTGGAACAGCGGCAGCACCATCAGCATTGCGTCCCTGTCGTCTACGGGCTTGCCGCCGATCAACGCCAGCAGATTGTGCGCAAGCGCGTTGAACGCCCTGTTGGACAGTTCCACGCTCTTGGGCGAGCCGGTCGTGCCGCCGCTGTGCATATATATTGCGATGTCCTCGCCCGTTATCGGAACGGGCGCTGCGGATATGCCGATATTCTTGCCGCGGGCGACCGCCTCGCGGAAGCTCTCTTTGTCCCTGCACGGCGCGGTAGTCCTGCGCTTTGCGAGACGATATAACGGCGCGAGCGCACGCGGCAGATAGTCCGCCGCAGAAGCTATGAACGTCTTGACGCCAAGCTCCTCCCACCCGTCGTAACCGCAGTAAAATTCGTCAAACAACACCGCCGCCTTGCTGCGCATTTTCTTTGCGGTCGCAGCAAGCCTGTCCGCAGTCACGAGCGGATGGACGAGATTGGCTATCGCTCCTATCTTGTTGATTGCGTAAAACGCGATCACGGCGTCGGGAATATTGCCGAGACAGACGATTACGTTATCCCCTTTGCCGACCCCTGCCTCGACGAGCCGCGCGGCAAAGCCGTCTATGTCCGACATCACTTCGCCGAGCGTGAGTTCACGCCCGTAAAAAGAGATCGTCCTGTTGGCGCGGGACAGATGCGCCGTGCCCGAAGCGAAATAGGAATACATCGAGACGTCTGTATTCATCTTGCCTCCTTGGGAACAAAAAACTTCTTGAAACGAAGTTTGTCAAGCCCCTTGCCGTACATCCCGAACAGCACCGCCGCCTGTACGGCGACAGCTATGACCGCCGCCGCGGAGACGTCGGACAGATAGTGGTGCCCGTCGCTGACGCGTGCGCACGCGGTGACGAGCGTTGCTATCATCGCAAGCGCGGCGACAGCCCTCTCCCTGTCCGCAAAGCGCGGTTCGATAGCCGTCAACGGCATGAGCATAAACAGCACAGCCGTATAGGCGGTGTGCCCCGACGGCATGGAATCCCCGCCGTCCACCCTGACGAAATCGTACCACGGCGCGTACGCTGCCGTTCCGTCGACAACGTCGAGATAGCGCGCGCGCGAAAACACCTCTTTGACCGCAAACACAATGACGCCGACGGCGACGACCGCGACTGCGACCGCGACAGCCCATTTGAAGTATGCGCAAAGACGCTCTTCTGCAATGCGCGCGGTCGCAAACCCGACCACGCACGCGAGCGCCGCGCCTACCGCCGCGCAGGCGACAAGCCCGAGCGTGTCGCTGTCCGTCAACAGGTCGGTCGCGTCCTTGAAGTTGATCGCACACACCGCATAGGTCAGCGCATAGAACAGCGCAGCGACCCATTTGACGCGATATACTCTCAGAAAGTATTGACCGCCGATCCCGCCCGCAACGGCAAGCATGACGAACGCCGGCATCTTTCCTATCGCCTCGTACAAGTCGGCAAACGCGTTGCGCCCCAAGTAAAATTCGGCGGCGAACACGTCGTCTACAAGCGTCCCTACCACAAAGAACACAAACGCGAATCCGCCGAAAAGCCCCGCATACAGAGCGACTTTATTTGCTCTCATTCTCGCTTTTCCCCCGTCATCGCTATTTTGAAATTATAATTCCCTTTGCCGAAAAACGCGTGCCGCAACGCGACAAATATCAGATATGTCAAATATCCTCCTACAAGCACGTCGGACAAGAAGTGAGCGTTGGCGACTATGCGCGAGAGCGCGACGACCGCGGTGAACACGGTGCAGCCGATGTTGACGCCGACGCGCACGCCCTTTTTGTCCCAACCGGGTATGACGTCGCAAAGCGCCGCGAACAAAAAGATGTGCGCCGCGCTCGACGTATGCCCCGACGGGAACGACGTGTAGTCGCCGCCCTCGATTGCGTCCTCTCTGCCGAACATGATCTTGTACCACGGGGTGAAACCGTCCTCGCTGCCGACTTTGAGCATATCGCGGTAGCGCATACGACACCATATGTGCTTCATCACCTGCATCACGACGACCGACGCAAGCGTGAACGCGATCGCAAACACCGAAAATTTGAAAAGCCTGCGCATCTTTTCGCGCTCGATAAGCGAGCCGAGCCAAAGCCCGAGCGCACCGAGCAATATGCCGAAAACGCAGGCAAAACCCTCAAGGTGCGGGATGTCCGTCAACTTTGTACTCTGCACCCCGAAAAAGATCCATCCTCCCACGGACAGCGCCGCGCCCAACACACATACGGCAACGCGCACGCGCACATCCTCGAATAGATCGTTGTTGTGGAAGATGACGACGCCCGCCACCGGCAGGACCAAGTAGGCGGGGTATTCGCCGAAAACGGCAAAGAATTGCGCAAAGAAGGAGTCGCCGTCCGACAGCGCCCGGCTTATCTGCAAGTCAAAGACCGACGCAACCGCAAGCAGCGCGGCGAAACATACAAACGCCGCTGCGTTGAAAATGATGACGGTCGATCGCTTGAACTTGAACATCTCGGCTCCTTGCGCGTTATATTATAAATATTATAATACATCCGTGCGCGTTATGCAACCGTTTGCGCGCGCGTCCGAGAATACCGGACGGGCACAAATGTCGAATATCTCCGCCCGCATATGCAAAAAGTCACCGGTGTTTCACGGTGACTTTTGAACGCGCATCGGTGATCAGCCTTTGTAGCTGCCCTTGACCTCGCCGATCTGCGAGAGGTCGTATGCCGCATCGCCGGTAGGCAAGCTTTCCTTGTCGTAGTAGAACGCCTTGGTGGACTCGAGCGTGACCGTCGAACTGATTATTCCCGCTATCTTCATGTAGTAGGACTCGGTCACGTCGACGCTTCTGAGCAAGCCGTTGGGCCAAATGG
Organism: uncultured Christensenellaceae bacterium; assembly: GCA_944381345.1. Classification (GTDB taxonomy): domain Bacteria; phylum Bacillota; class Clostridia; order Christensenellales; family UBA3700; genus Ornithoclostridium. The sequence goes on along the minus strand of CALWKU010000044.1, from coordinate 24 downwards.
ACACATCGAGCTTGATCTCGGTAA
>CALWKU010000043.1 GCA_944381345.1 uncultured Christensenellaceae bacterium | reverse complement strand
CTTTGTCGCCGTCCACGACGGGGCGCGTCCGTTCGTCAGCCGCGCGCTGATCGAAACCGGTTACAAATTGAGTATGGAATGCGGCAGCGCCGTCCCGTGCATATCGCCGGCAGACAGCGTGAGGCTTGACGACGAAAACGGCTCTACCCCTCTCGACCGCAACAAGGTCAAACTGGTGCAGACGCCCCAATTTTTCAATCGTAAAAAGCTGACCACGGCATATGCGTATGCCTCAAAGCGCAGCATCACCGCTACGGATGACGCACAGATCTTTGAATTGACCGCAGGGAGCGTGACCACTTTCGAGGGTGACGCACGCAACGTCAAGATCACCTCCCCGTCCGACCTCGTCCGCCTTGTACCGGAGCGATTCCGTGTCGGCTCGGGCTGGGATCTGCACACGCTGGTCAAAGGACGCGACCTCATTCTCGGCGGCGTTCGGATCGACTATCACAAAGGCTTGCTCGGACACTCGGACGCCGACGTGTTGACCCATGCTGTCATGGACGCCGTTCTCGGCGCGCTGGGCAGAGGCGACATCGGCAAGCTGTTCCCCGACGACGATCCCTCTTTTGAGGGCGCGGACAGTATCGCGCTGCTTCGCCGCATCGCCGCAATAATGCATGAGGACGGCTATTCGGTCAACAATCTCTCGGTGACCGTGATATGCGAGCGCCCGCGTTTGAGCAAATCCATATGGCAAATGGAAACCAATCTCGCCGACGCGCTCGGATGCGACCCCGTCGCTGTCAACATCGCGGCGACGACGTCCGAAAGAACGGGTGCGATCGGCAAAAACAGGGCGATAGCCGCGTCGGCATATGTATCGCTGATCTCGGACAGACCTCTGTTCCCCGTCGCCGCGTCGAAAAAGCGCACGGGCAGACTGCGCTCTTTCCTGGCAGATCCGGAGGGAAAAAGATGAAAGATCCTCGCTCTTCCGCCGCCGAAAAGATCGCTGCGGCAGTACTCTATACGCTGGGACTTGCGGTCGCCTTGTTCGCTGTCATCGCAATATTTGCGGTGTCGGGTTTTGGCGCGGTCTCCGCGATCATCGGGCTTTTCGCCGCGACCGACCACGTCGCATCGGCGGTCGCTCTTTCGCTGTGCTGTCTCGTTGCCGCCGGACTCAGCCTCTATTGTATGGTGTTGATCTTCAAATGTGCAGCCGACGGCTTTCAAGGCAAACGCAAAGAAAAAAAATAACGCCTCTGCCGCATCCTGCCGGATCGAATCTATAATCTCGGCTCGTCTGAAACCCATATCCTTACACGCGGTTTTTACTCGATTACATTTTAACGCTCTTGTAAAAACGCGGCTATCCGTCCGATCTCAATAATGCTTGCAGCTGCGCAAACTTCCTTTCTCTTATTTTGAATATGCGATTCAAAACCAACGGACGTCGAGCGCATCTGCCCATATCCCGTGTCGCTATCTACAAAATACGCGTTTTGTCAACACATATACGTCTTTTATCTTTGCAGCGCGCCGAGCCGCACGGACAATTCATATGCCGTGGTGCCGGCAAACGCCGCCTGTTCCGCCATACCTATCGATGCCGCGCCGTCCCTGCCGACGACGATCGCCGGATCTCCCTCTCGGACGTCTCCCGCAGCGGACACGTCGCAAAAGAACACGTCCATGCACACCGCGCCGACGACGGGACATCGCGTTCCTTTGACAAGCACCACTCCCCTGTTTGACAGCGAAAACGGAACGCCGTCCGCATAGCCCGCCGAAACTGCCGCGACACGCATACGGCAGGGCGCGCAAAAGCTGTCGCCGTAGCCCAAGCCGTCGCCACGCTCCAGAGTTCGCACGCACAATATGTGCGCGACGACGCGGGCGACCTGTTCTATCCCCGCCAACGCGCCCTCGCCGTACAGCGCAATGCCGACGCGGACGGAATTGCCGCACAGTCCCTCGCCTCTGCACACCGCCGCGCTCGCTGCCGCGTGGACATAGTCGAAGCGCATACCCCGCTCGCACAGTGCGTCTACAACGCGACAAAACGTCCTGCTTTGCCTTTTCGTAAACTCGCCGTCGTTTGCTCGGCAGTAGTGGGTATAGATCCCCTCGACTGTCAAATTTGGGAAAGTGGCGACAAGCCCCATCGTCCTCGGATCGGGCGCAAAGCCGAACCTGTGCATCCCGCTGTCGACTGCTATATGCACGGCGACGCGACGGTTAAACTCTCGCGCCAACCTGTCCGCATATGCCGCCTCCGACAACGAAGAAACGGTGATAGCGGCATTGCCGCACCTCACGGCTTCACGTATTTCGCCCGCAGTCAAAGCTCCGAGTATCAACACGGGTACGCAAATTTTTGCTTTAGCAAGCGCTCTTGACTCCTCCGCCGTAGCGACAGCGAACATAGCCGCCTCGCCCTCGAGCGCCTTTGCGCAACGCACGAGACCGTTGCCGTAAGCGTTGCCTTTGACGACTGCGATCAGCTTTCTGCCTCCCGCCGCCGTTTTGAGCTTTCCCGCGTTACGTTTGAGCGCAGCCGCGTCCGCGCTCCTCGTCAACCGCACTTTTCTCATACCGTATTTTACGCTGCTTGCCTCTCCGAATTGACAACGCGGTTGTTACAAACTTTTTTCGGCGCGACGCCGTCGTTTTGCGCTGTCGTGAAACGCTCCCTCGTCGAACTTGTCTGGCTTTAACTACGCTCCTTTTCCGAAATGCGCTCCTCCTTTTTCGGCGACAAAGAGGGACGGCATTTGCCGTCCCCGATCGTTTTCTGTTTGCCGCCGTCGTTCAGTTGTTGCGGTCGAATTCCACGTTCATGTCCTTGGAATACCAAAGCCTGACGATATGTCCGCGCTTGAACGGATTTTTGGGAGCGCGGAAGATATGCGGGCGGGCGTAGTTGACGTCCAACGCGTCAAGCACGTTGAAGTAGTCGTCAAGGCGCGCTTCAAATGACTTGTAGCATTTTTTGTCTCGCTTATTCCATGCGACTTCGGACAACGCGGCGAGGCGGGGATTCATCTGAAACTCGAGCTTTGCGGGGCTGTCTATCCACTCCGCCCAACACTCGCCCTCAACGCCGAGCACGCCGCCTACATTGCTCTCGTTGATTCCTCCGAAGAAAGGAGTGAATTTGTAGGTGTTGCGCAGCGGATATTGCGCATACGGCATATCGAAATAAAAGTGTTTGTGCTTGCTGACGATCACCTTGCCGCCGCTGTTCAAATGCTTGGCGACGCGCGGATCGGGCTGAGGCGTCCAATATTGGACGAGTACGTCGTTTGCAAGATTGCCGCCGTGCAGGATCTCGTTCCAGCCGATCAATTTGCGCCCTTTGGTAGCAACGTATTTGCCGACCTCGTTGATGAAATGGGTGTGCAGCTGCTTGTAGTCGGTAAATCCGTGTTCTTTCATTGCGGCATTGCACTTGGGACACTTCTTCCATTCCTCCATCGGAACTTCGTCTCCGCCGATGTGGAAGTAGCCGAACGGGAACATCTCGACGATCTCGTCGATAACGTCGCGGATGAATTGCATAGTGCGTTCGGAACCGACGCACGCGCTCCTGTTCCAATCCTTTATACCCATTGACAGCGGTATAGAGCTGCCGAAATACCACGCGACCGGACGATCGAGTTCGCGGCAGCCGAGCCACGGATATGCTGCCATTGCCGCCGCCAGGTGCGCGGGCATGTCTATCTCGGGGACGATGTCGATACCCCTCTCCGCCGCATAGGAGACGATATCTTTGATCTGTTCCTGCGTGTACCAACCCTCGACGGGAACGTCGTTGACCTCTTTGTTCTGCCAGCCGTTGATCTGCGACTTGTCGCGCTTGCCGCCGATTTCGGTAAGACGGGGATACTTTCTGATCTCCACGCGCCATCCCTGGTCGTCCGTCAAGTGCCAATGCAGTACGTTGAGCTTGTGCAGGCACATCAGATCGAGAATCTTTTTGATCTCCTTTTCTCCGAAAAAGTGGCGCGCTTCGTCTATCTCAAGCCCTCTCCACTTAAAGCGCGGGCTGTCCTCTATCTCGGCGCACGAGATAGCAGCCTTTTCTTCCGCTTCAAGTTCGGCGATCACAGCCATGCGCAGCGTCTGCACCGCATAGATCGCGCCGCGCCTGTCCGACGCCTCTATCTTGACGCCGTCCTCTTTTATTTCCAACTCGTAGCCCTCGGCAGGCTTGTCCTTGTCAAATTCGACGACTATGGCGTTGTCCCTGCCCGAGCCGAGTTTTCGCCCGAGATCACCTTCGATTTGGGCGCGTATTATGCTCTCTGCGTCTTTGAGCGCGCCGTCTACGAAAAGATTTTCCACGCGGGCAAGGTCGAACTTACCCTGTTTGAGCTCGCATTGCTGCGGAAGGGGTATTATCTTGTCAATATCCATTTTGTCTCCTCTTCTTTATTCCCATTGCGGCAGGGACAGATTGATCCCGTCTCCGTACACTATGTTGACCTGCACGTCCTGCCCGTTTGCGTTTTTGTAGTAGATGTTGCTCAATCTGTCCTTAGTGATCCTGATCTCTATGTCGGAACACCCGCTTAGAAACCCTTCCTTGATCTCTTTTGCGTAGACATAGGTCACCCATCCGCTCGTTTTTGCCGAAGCGATCGTCATCTTGTCGGCGGTCATGTAGTCGTCGAGATAGGCGCACACGGCATCGAGCGTGTAAGGAGCAACGCTCTCGTCGTCAAGAAAATCGTCCAACGTGATCGTGTCGTCGATCGCCCAATGTCCTTCGTCTTTCTTGTCCGCCTTATCCTCGACCCAAGACAGTTTGCCCGTCTTGAACACGTCCTCATCCTTTTTGTTTTCCTTGACTTTGGAGGCTTTGCCCCAATAGAAAGATTCGGATTCCGTCTTCCAATTGTCGGTCACGCTGCGGTCGTAACGCGCCTGCTTCGATCCGTCTTCAAGCTGTTTGACATAAAGTCTGTCCTCGGTGGACCTGGTTGCCGATTCCGTGACCTTGACCTTGACGAACCATCCCCCGCCTTGTTGCTCGGGATCCTTTGCCGCGGCGACTGCCTCCGCAAGACGCTCGAACGCCTCGTCGTTGCTAAGCGCCTGTTCGCAGCCGGCAAAACACGCCGCTGCCAATATCACCGTCAAAAGCGCTGCCGCTATTGCGATTTTTCTCTTCATTGTTCGTCACCTCCGTTCTTTTCGTCCGTGTTTTCGGGGAGTGCGACCTCTTGCGGCGTCTCTTGTTCGGCAGCACCGGCAGGCGGCACGTCCGCGCCCGCAGTCACGGCTCCCGCCGCAAAGCCCGCGTCAACCGCGCCCTGCGCGACAGCCTCGGCTTCATGCTCCTCTCCGATCATCTCTCCGCTAGAGAGGATGCTGGCGTCGTGGAAGCCCGCTTCGTCGTTCTCTTTGCGGGCGCGCTCTTTGAGATCTTCGATCATCTGAGCCTGATCCTTTTCGCTCATGTTCCAGAAGAAGATCGGTAGCGCGTGCATCACCACGCCCACCACGGTGACTATGGCGAGCGCCGTGAACATCGGCGAATAAATCGCCTCGTCGTACAATACGTCGTAGTCGTTGAGAAGCCCGAAGTATTCGTTGACATACGGCACTATGTAGTTGACGCCCAACATCACGAGGCTGTTGATGATCGCAAAGTTGCCCGAAAAGCCCTCCATACGGTCGCCCGTCTTCCATTGCTGGTAGTCGAGCGCGTCGCCGTTCATAGCGGGATTGGTGATGATCTGCACCGCAGCGCCCCAATAGATGAGATAGCTCGCCGCGGCAAATACGTAAAAGTTGGTGTTGTAAAAGATGAGTATGACCGCGCCCGCGATCCTGACCGCGTCCGAAACAAGCACCGCGCCTCGCTTGCCCATCTTTTTGATCATGATCGGCGCGAGAGCCATACCCAGGAAAGACGCTGTGCCGACGACCAACGTCATGAAAGATTGTATCGTCGCGTTTTGCAACATATAGATGTACGCCCACGGCATGAACATCGTAATGCCCGCCGTCAGCGACGCTGACCATGTGGAGATGTTGTATATCCAGAAATAACGGTTGCGGACGATCTTCTTCATGCCGTCGGCAAACTTGATCTTTTGCTGATAGTTGCGCGGCACGACCACTCTTTCCTTGGTGCAGAAATATGCCAAAAACGCAAGGAAACATCCGAGGAACGAAAACAGCGGGATCGTGACCATATAATATCTTTGATCGAGCTGTCCCCTCTCGAAAGCATTGGAGATGAGCGGCATCACGAATCCCGTGATCGTCGGCGCCATCGAGTAGACGATGGACGATAGCGAAATGATCTTCGCCCTCTCGCCCGAACTCGGCGTGATCAGCTGCGCAAGCGTCGTGTACATCCCCAGATAGAATTGGTATATGAAGTTCATTATGATGAACAACACTCCCACTACCGCGACGATCACTTCATACTCCCAACTGACCTGGATGAACGCGAACAGCGAGATCAGGATTGCGCAAGGCGGTCCCAACCACAGTAAATACGGTCTTGCTTTGCCATTGCCGCCCGGCGTGTTGTCGATCCAATAACTCTTGAGCGGTTGTACCAGGATCGTGACGATCGTGTTGATCGTCGAAAGAATAAAGAGGTCGCTCGGCTTGATACCGTAAACGGAGCCTATGAGGATACAGTTCGCTGACAAGGCGATGGTGCCTGCCATTGCCGCGACGAACTGGACGCCCATGCCTCCGACGGAGTACGCTACGACCTCTTTGCTAGAAACATAGTCGCCTTCAGCGGGTTTGTTCCAATGCCGAAAGAAGCTCTTGACGGCTCCCACGGCTTTTCCGATGATGCCCATATTTTCCCTCGCTTGTTTGTTCTGTCCCGATGTCTCGGCGACTTTCCCTTGTTACCCTTACCCATTATAGCGGCTATCTCCGCATTTGTAAACCCCTTTCCGAATTTTTACGCGCCTTTTATTCTCCTTTTTTCTCCGCTCTTTCTTTTTCGCAAGATGCGCCGCCGCTTTTCTCTTCTTCGATCCTTTCGGCGGACTCTCCCTCGCCTTCGTCTTTGCCGCCGCTTTTCACTGCGGTTTCCTCCGTCTTTTCGCCCTCTTTCCCCTGTGAATCGAACAGCCCGTCGACGTCGAGAACCGCAATGTGCCCCCTGTCCGCGTTGCAGACGAGTATCTGTTTGCCTTCAAACTCCTCGAGGTGGCGTTCGGCGCCGCATATCGGGCATTTTTCGGCAGGAACGAGACGATATATCTCTCCGTCTTTCAGCATGAGCGGCGGATGGGCGTAACGCACCTTTTTGATTCCCCTGCCGCTCTTGCGCATCGCCGCCAAGGCGCGCGTAGCATACAGTCTTTCGGCAAAACTCGCTGCGCCGTACGCCGCGACGATCAACAGGACGAACGCAAGCGCTACGACCAAAGTGTCGTTCATATCGACAAAGCGCAACAGGATCAGCCCGGCGAACGCCGCAACCGTCAACGCCGCAAACAGCGCTGTCAATGCGACAACTTTGCGGAAATACTTGTCGGCGTCTGCGATAAACACGGCGCGTACCGCCGACGCCGGTTCTTCAGCCGCATCCTTGACCTCTTGTTCCTGCAGCGACGCCTTGGCGATGAACTCTTTCGTCTCCGCCTCGTTCTTTCGCTTGCGCTCGCCCCATGTAAGACGCTTGCGCTTGCGCTTTTGCTCGGAGCCGCAATACTTGCAGAATTGTTCGTCGTCGCCTATCTCTCTGCCGCAGACCCTGCACTTCATTGCGCCGCCCCTCTCTTTTGGTCGCGGACGTACGTGACGACAAGTACGACGAGCGCCGCCGCAAACACTACGAAAGTCAGCCACGCGCCGCCGCCCGCGGTCAGCAAAAACTCCTTGGTACTCTGCGAATAGATCGCTATCGCAAACACCATTCTGACCAATGAGACAAAGGTCACGATCGCAGTCATGACGATCGCGGCAAAATGTTTTTTTGTGCCTTTTATCGACACCAGCACAATAAATCCGATAAAATAAAGCGCTGTGACGGCGACGATCGCAACCTCTATCGCATAGATCGCCACGAACGCGTCGTCAAGCTGATCGAGAAGTTGCTGCGGATAGCTCGACATATAAGCCTCGGCAAGCTGCTGCATAGTCTCGCTGTCTGCGGTCGCCGGAAAGTTTTGCACCAACCAATGCGCCGCGCCCTCATAACCGCCGACCGGCGCAAAGATGATGTCGAGCATAGCCGCGCCTATGCGGAAGTCGTCCTCTTCAAACAGCTCCGTCGTGCTGTCGCCGAGGTCGAGATCGACCGTAGCCTGTATGTCGTACGACGAAATGAACGAAAAGGCGAACGCCGCGACGATTGCGACAAGCATCACCCACACCCACAGCTTGGGCGCGTGTTTCTGCTCGAGTCGAGCGGGCGCCGCGACGGGCGCCGGGCGAGTGTTCGCCGCCTGTTTTTTCTTGGATCTCGAAGCCATTGTTCCTCCTGCGCATTTTGCGCAATGTCAATATTTTTTGAGCAGTCTGCGCCTTGCGGCAAAGTCGGGCATCACCTTGGCGACTTCGGCATAAAACGCCGCCGAATGGTTTTGCACCGCGAAGTGGACGAGTTCGTGTACGACCACATATTCGCCCGCCTCGCGCGGATAGCGCGACAGCCCCGCGGCAAAGCGCAGCTCGCCTCTTTTGTAAAAGCATTTGCCGTAGTAGCCGCGCACGTTGACGACCTTGACCGCCGGCGTCGGCGTTCCCGTCCGCGCCGCATATTCGCGGACGGCGTCCGCTACAAACTTGCTCGTCTCGGCGCGGCGCACGCGCAGCAGCGCCTCCTCGCGTCTGCCTTCGGGACAACACACGGTCAGCGTTTCGTCTCCGACCGTATAGCCGTATCTCGGAGCGACGCGCCACTCCACCGCAAAGTCTTTGCCCCATAGCCTGAACGTCCCCTCGGGAGACATGCGGGCGCGCTGTTCTTCCGCTTTGCGAAGCACCCAAGCAGACACCTTGTCGAGATATGCCCGTCCGTCGGCGAGAGTCTTGCCTCTCGGGATACGCACCTGCGCCCTGCCGTCCCTGACGACGACGGCAACGGTGCGCCTGCGCGCTTTTACGAAGTCGACCTCGACGCATATGCGTCCGTCCTGCAAGACGGCGGTCGTCATCCTATCTCTCCCGATCCCGGCGGCGTCGTGACGTTGCCGTTGGAGACAAAGTCGACGTAGTTTGACTTGAACCGTTCGAGCCCGCCGTCTTTCTTGAAGCTGTAATACTCCCTGCCCGAGACTATGACGTGGTCGAGCAGTCTGACCCCAAGCACTTCAAGCGCGGCGACCGCCCACTTGGTGAACTCGACGTCGCTGAACGACGGCTTTGCCGGGCCGCGCGGGTGGTTATGCGCGATATATACGTAGTTGCTTTTGAAGTTTTGCGTCAGCATGACCAGTTCGTTGACTTGCACTCGACAGTCCCTCTCTCCGCCCGATCCCAACTCGCACAACTGTTTGAGTCTGCCGTTTTGATCGACAAAAAGCGCGATTATCTTTTCGCTTTCGCTCTTTTCGAGCTGCGCGATCAGATAGTCGATCGCTCTTTCATACGTGTCGACGCGCGCCCTCTCCTCTTTTTCCGCCGCCGAAAACTTGCGCGCGACGTCGGCGAGCGACGACAAAAACAGCGCCGCGTTCTCCGTCATGCCGCAAACGGACACGAGCGCCTTGGCGTCGGCGCCCAAAACGGCTTCGAACGAACCGAACTTGCCCATCAGCCTGTGCGCTATGGGATTGGTGTCCCTGCGCGGTACGAACGGATAAAGTAAATACTCGAGGATCTCGTGATCGGCAAGCGAGAGTATGCCGCCCTTTGCTATGCGGGCGCGCATCCTCTGTCTATGTCGTGCGTGCATCTGCTCGTCGCTCATTGCCTTTTCTCCTTCCCTCTGCGGATTTCACGACCCGTATCGCGTTTTTTGCCTGTTTTGCGCCACCGTCCCGACGCGAACGTTTCAAAAGCGCGTCTTATGCCGTCGCCGTACTTCTCGTCGACCGCCTCGGCGACTTTGCGTGACAACATGAGCACGACAAAGCCTATCGCCATCGCCGCGGCAATGTAGCCGACATATACGGGCGGCAGCGTCTCCATCGCAAGAAACGTCCCGCCCAAAACGCTTTTGTCCAAATATGCCGCGAGCAGCGACACGCCGAACATCGCCGCGATCGTCGCCAATCTCAGCTTGTCGGGCGGCATGCTTATCACCGTCAAAGCGACAAAGCCCGCCATCGTCAACGCATAGGTCGCGGCGGTCGCGCGCAGCGCAAACGCCTCTTCCTCCGTCCCCGAAACGTCTATGCACGCGGTCAGGATGAGCATAAAACCCGCCGCGCAGATCAACGACGCAGCCGCCGGAAGGGCAGATTTGAGTATATTGCGCAAAAAGTCGCCTTTCGGTCTCGCCTTGGTCGGCTGCAAAGCAAATACGAACGTCGGCACGCCGATGACGAAGAACTCGATCATCAGCATCTTCTTGGTGTCGAAGGGATAGCTGCTTTTCCCCGTCGCTATCGTCACGATCGCAAACAGCAGCGTCATAAACATCACGAAGATGTTCTTCATCACATACAGCGCCGAGACTTTTTCCACATTGCCGATGACCTGTCTGCCCTCTTGGACTATGCTCGGCAGCGTCTTGAAGTTGTTGTCCATCAGCACTATGCGCGAGATGTTGCGCGCAACTTCGTTCGCCGCCGCAAACGAAATGGAACAGTCCGCCTGTTTGAGCGCCTGCACGTCGTTTACGCCGTCGCCTATCATCGCAACCGTATGCCCGTTGTCCTGCAGAGCCTTGACGACCGCGCACTTCTGTTCGGGAGAAATGCGTCCGAACACCGCCGTCTTTTCGGCGCCGGCGGCGATCTCCTCGTCGCTCGCACCGTTGCAGTTGAACGTGCTTCCGGCGTTGCGGATGCCCGCCTTTGCGGCAATGTTCCCGACCGTAGTCGGATCGTCGCCCGAAATGATCTTGATGTCGACCTCGCTGTCATAAAACCAGTCGAGCGTCGCCTTGACATTGTCGCGCAGCGTATCTTCGAGCGCAAACACGTATGTCGGCACGGTCTTGTTGCGGTCGACGTCCGCGATCGCGCCGTCGAACGACGACAGCATGATCGTCCTGCGCCCCTTGGCGGCAGCGTCCGCTATGAATCCCGCGACCTCTCCGTCGGGAACGCCGACAAAGTCGGGCGCGCCCAGCAGATATGTCTTGCCTCCTTCGAGCGTCACCGCGCTGTACTTGCGCGCGCTCGAAAAACTCATCGCGTCGGACACCGGCAGACACTCCGCCTCGCCCGCTCCGCGCAGCAGCGCCATTGCGGTCGACTTGCTGTCTTTTGTCTCCTTCATCATGGTGTTCAGCAACACGGGTGCGGCAATTTTCTCGTCGAGAGCGAGCGTCTCGACAAGCTCTAACTTGCCGTCGGTGATCGTGCCGGTCTTGTCCAAAAGCAGCACGTCCGCGCTCGCCAACATCTCTATGCCGTACAGATCGCGGGCAAGCGCGTGCTTGCGCGACAGCTTGAGTACGGACGCCGCGAGCGCGGTCGACGTCAGCAAGAACATGCCTATCGGGATCATACCCAAAACGCTGCTGGACACGGCGATGATCGTATCTTTCCACGGGCCTCCTACGGCGACGCGTTCGGCGATCAGCAAGAACGCCGCAAGGAGGACCAACACGACCGAGATGCCTTTGATCAGCGAATCCAGGACGGAAAATATCCTGCTCTTGGGCTTGCCTACTCTCTTGGCGATGCGCGCGACGCCCTCGATGTATCTGTCCTGTCCCACCCTGTCGGCAAGACAGCACGCTTCGCCCGAGTGTACGGTGCTGCCCGCAAGGATCGCGTCTCCCGCCCTTTTGCGCACGGGACGCGACTCGCCCGTCAAAATGGATTCGTCCACCTCTATCTCGCCGCTCTTGACGGTGGAATCTGCGGGCACCTGCGCGCCGGCGGCGACAAAATAGATGTCGTCAAGCACCAACTCCTGCGTTGCGATCGAGCCTCTCTTTCCGTCGCGGACGACGTCGCAGACGCTGCGTCCGACCAGCGACAGCTTGTCGACGGTGCGCTTGGCTTTGATCTCCTGCCAAATACCTATCGCAATGTTGATGAGAATGATGCACGACGAGATCGCATAGTCCCACGCGCCGATCACGATCAGGAGGATCATCAGCGCGATCGTGACGGTGTTGCAAAAATTGAAAATGTTTTCGGCAATTATTTTGAGATAGGATTTGCTGCCGGTCGCGGTCTTGGCGTTGACCAGCCCCGCTCTTTTTCTGTCCTCGACTTGAGCGGTCGAAAGCCCCGTCTCTACGGCGGGATGCAATCGCGTCGCCGTCTTGAGACGCAGCGAATCGCGCTTGTGTTTGTGTCTTGCCCTCGCCTTGGCGAGTTTTCTTGCCGCTTTATTCTCTTTCATTGCCGATGCCCCGGTGTTGTTACTTCGATGTCTTGTCGGTGTTGAATTTGCGAGCGACGATCGCGTCGTCGATCAGATTGTGCAGTCCTTCCCAATGCAGCTGCCGGCGCTCGAACCACAAATTCTGCAATACGCCGCGCGCCTTGTCGGGATTATATACCTTTTCGTCGTCTTCTCCCTCGAAATGCCTGTCTTCGAGGAAGTCCTCGAACGCTTCGAGCCTGTCGCGGAAGTCTCCGTATCCGCTTTCGGCGGCGCTCCACATCTTCTCCGCAAGCGCGCACGAACGCGGCAGACAGCGTTTGAGCCGCGTCTTTTGGTCGGGGATATATTCCCCCCAAAGCTGCATTTCGCCGCCCAGCGCCTTGCCCTCGGAAAGCGCCTTGGGCTTTGGCTCGAACTCATAGCTCTTTTTGAGGCTGATCTGCCCGTACGGAAGGTCGAGATAGGCGTACGCGGAATCGGAATTGATCATCCCGCCGGTCGCGTTGGCGTCCGCATATGTCTCCTCCGCGCTTATGCCGTCCGTATGCCAGAATTGCCAAACGGTGTCCGACGGCATAACGCCCTTCATGCACGCCTCGTTCCAGACCACGGGCTTGAACCCCAGCCCGACGACGTACTCGGCAACGCGCTTCATGAACCATCCTTGAAGCCGTTCGCTGTCGGCAAGTCCCTCTTTGAGCATACGTTTGCGGCAGTCGGGGCAGATGTCCCAACGCATCTTGGGCGCCTCGTCGCCGCCGATGTGGATATATTCGGTGTAGCCTCGGAACAGCTCCGCGACCTCGTCCAAAACGCGGAACACGAAGTCAAACGTGCTCTCCTTGCCCGCGCACAAAATGTCGTGCTTTACGCCGCTGTGCGTCGCGACGGGCAGCTGCCTGCCGAAACATCCCAATTCGGGATAGCACGCGAGCGCCGCGCGCATATGCCCCGGCATATCTATCTCGGGCATCACCGCGATGTTGCGCTCCGCGCAATATTGCAATATGCCGCGCATCTCCGCCT
>CALWKU010000042.1 GCA_944381345.1 uncultured Christensenellaceae bacterium | reverse complement strand
CTGACGAACGCCGCACCTTTACCGGGTTTGACGTGAAGAAAGTCGACGATCGTCATGACTTTGTTGCCGTCCATGACGAAGGTGATACCCTTTCTGAAATCCCCGGCCAAAATAAAATCAGCCATAAATACCTCCGTATACTATCGGGTCAAACCCGTATTATTTACAATATTATCAAATTCTTGTCCGACTTTGACAAGTCAATGCATCCGCCGTCTTGCACGACGACCATGTCCTCGATTCTGATTCCGAACATTCCTTCGATGTACACGCCCGGCTCGATCGTGACTACATTGCCGATCTGCAGCGTCTCGTCCGACCTCGGCGACAGATTGGGCGCCTCGTGTATGTCGATGCCTACGCCGTGGCCGAGCGAATGTATAAAGTACTTATCAAGCCCGTTTCTCGCAAGCAATGTGCGTATCTTGCCGTCCGTCTCCTTGCAGGAAACGCCCGCTTTGACTGCGGCAACGCCCTCTACGTTGGCGGCAAGGACGCATCTGTACGCATTACGCTGCATATCGCCTATCTGTCCGAATGCTACCGTGCGCGTCATGTCCGAGCAATAACCTTGCCATTTCGCGCCGAAGTCCATTGTTACGAAGTCTCCCTTTTTGAGCCTTCTGTCACTGCGGTGCGCGTGCGGCGAGCTGCCGTTTTCGCCAAAGGCGACTATGCTGTCAAACGCGAGTTTTGCGCCTTTGGACAAGATCGCGTATTCCAGCTTAGCCGCGAGTTCGTATTCGGTGATCCCCTCGCGTATCAGCGGCAATATCTCGTCAAAAGCCGCGTCCGTGATCTCCTGCGCCCGTTCGATCGCCGCTATTTCCGCGCCTGACTTGACCTTGCGCATCGACGCGGCGATCCCATTGCACGCTTTGAGCGCGATATCGTTTTCCGCGGCGCACGCCTCGATGAGTTTGTATGACGAATAGTCTATCCTCGAATCGAAGGCAAGACTCTTTGTCCCGCTTTGCACCAGCGTTTTGAGCGCATCGGACAGGTTTCCGTCACAGACATTGAGTTTTTCGCCGACGACTTTCGTCGCTTCTTCGGTATAACGCGCGTCGGTGAAATAGAACGCGCCTGCGCAAATGACGGCGATCACGCAATCGGCGTTGTCGTATCCGCTGAGATAGGTCATATCGGCAGCGTCGGTAACTATCGCTGCGTCGACGTCCAAAGCGTTCAAAAGCTCGTCAAATACGCCCATATGAAGATTTTACCACAATCACGCCGAAAAGTCTACAAAATACGTCGGTTATCCGTCACTTCACGCTCCGGCAAAGCGTCTTGTAACATTCTTTGAGCGTTAACGCGTCGTAGGTTTGCGTCCCCGCTGATTCGCACGCGACGAACGGTTCGAGTTTGAGATCGCGGAACACCTCGAGCATTGGTTCGTAATCGGGTCCGAACACGTCGTCTGCAAAAGTTAAGTGCCTCAATTCTCCCTTGTCGGTGTATTGTATCTTGCTGAAATGTACGTGCATATTCACAGTTTTGAAGTCGCCGAGCCCGTCGGCAAGCTTGTCGACAATGCGTTTATATTCGTCATATCCTTTGATCGCGCCGGTGTCGCGGGCGTTGAGATGACCAAAGTCGATGCACGGCAAAAGCATATCGTATCGCCTGCATATCTCAATGATCTCGTCAAGGTCGCCGAGCTGCGCCTTTTTGCCCATCGTTTCCGGACAAAGCCAAAGGTCGCCGAATCCGTGAGAAAGCACGTCGTCCATAAGCGCGTCGAGACGGCGGAACAACACGTTCATCGCGTCCCGTCTCGTCTGTCCTGCCGGCGCTCCCGGGTGGAAAACGCATCTCTTGCCGCCGAAAGCGCGCAGCGCTTTGAGCGACGACAAAATATATTCGTGGTTGTTCGCCGCCTTTTGATCGTCCAAAGTCGCCAAGTTGATAAAATACGGCGCGTGAACGGACAGCTCAATGTCGTTTTTTGCAAACGCCGCGCCAATCCTGCGGGCGGTCTCATCGCCGACCCTGACGCCGCGCCCGAAAGAATACTCGAACAGGTCAAGCCCCAATTCATTGAGCCAAGGAGCCGCCTGCGCGGTCGCCGTAAATCCCGCCTCTTTGAAACGTTCGCATGTACCGCTCGGACCGAATTTAATCATCTGTCACCTCCGCCGAGCGCCCGCAACGCCTGTGCCGCGTCGCGGTCTATCTGCGCTTTGAGCGCGCCCGGGTTGTCAAAATGTTTGATATCTCGCAGTCGCGCGGTAAACGTAACTGCGATCGTCTTGCCGTAAATATCTCCGCTCCAGCCTATGATGAGGCTCTCGACGTTGTATCTGTCGTCGCCGAACGTGGGATGCGTGCCCACATTTGTGACCGCGGGATATATCTTTCCGTCTATAGTGACGCCTGTCGCATAGACGCCCGCCGCGAGCCGCAATTTGTCGTCGGGGAAAAGAATGTTTGCAGTCGGAAAACCGAACTTCCCGCCGTCGCCTCTGCCGTGTACGACCTCGCCGAGCAAAAAATAATCCTTGGGCAGCCACTTGTTTGCCTTTTCTATATCGCCGTCGGCGATTGCACGCTCTATCTCGCGCGACGCGATCTTTCTGCCGGGCGCATATTCGAGCATATCGCAGATCTCGCATTTCACATTGCGGCTCGAACACATCTTGACGAGCGTATCTGCGTCGCCCTTCGCGTTTGCGCCGAAAGTGTAGTCGCCGCCCGCCGCTATACCTGCTATTTTGTGGCGCGCGAACAACTCGTCCGCAAATACTTTCGCGTCTATGGAGAAAAATTCTTTGCTCGGTTCGGCGTAGTATATTTCGTCAACGCCGAAGCAAGCCATACGATATACCCTTTCTTCAAACGTGAATACGGGTTTTCGAGCGCTGCCGAGCGCGGAGTGCGGATCGCCTTTGAACGTGAATGCGGCGACCTTTGCGCCGAGCGACGACGCAAGCTCGCGCGCTCTGTCAATAACTTTCTTGTGTCCGCAATGCAGACAATCGAAAAAGCCGAGACAAAGCACGACGTCGTTATCCGTACTCTCGTTCCAAGCAAATATTCGGCATCCGAAAAGTTTTTCCATATCAATCGCAAAGTCTGATATCCAATTTGTGCCCGCCGTCCGTTCTGCGCGCTACGCCGAGCAATCCACCGTGATACACGGCAGCTTCATCGATGTCGCCGAGCGGCACAGCTCTGCCGTTGAGGATGCGGAACGCGGCGGCGTCGTCAAGCTCGACGCGCGGCATGAGTTTGTCGAGTTCGCGCGACACGGCGATGAGGTGCGCGACGGGATCGGCGAGAAACTCAGCAAGCGGCGTGCAGTCGTCCGAACAAAAATTTCCCGAGCGGGTGCGCGTAAGCGATGTCATACAGCCGAGCGTACCCGACGCGAGCGCAATGTCTCGGCAAAGGCTGCGCACATATGTGCCGGACCCGCAGACTACGTCGAACGTATACGCTTTGACGGCGTCGCCGTCATTTTCGAATGCAGCCGGTTCGATCGAAAACACCTCGACCGTGCGCTTGGGAACGACGAATCGAGCGCCTCTTCGAGCGAGGTCGTAGGCTCGTCTGCCAGCGATGTTGAGCGCGCTGTATTTCGGGGGAATCTGTTCTATCGTGCCGACAAAACGCCTCGTGACTTCTTTGAGCGTCTCTTCGGACGGCAGACCGTCGCATCGGTCGGTGACGATCCCCTCGGCGTCCAATGTGTCGGTAGTATAGCCGAACTCCACGGTCGCGCGGTATGCTTTCGTCTTGCGTTGCGACAGCTCGAACAGCCTCGCCGCCTTGCCGAATCCGAGTATTAATACTCCATCCGCCATAGGATCGAGCGTCCCCATATGTCCGCACTTTTGTTTAACGCCGGTTGCGTGCGTCAGCGCGCCGCGGCATTTGACTACCACGTCGGACGAGGACAGCCCTTTGGGTTTGAAGATCGCCGCGAGCGCGGTGACAAGACCGGTCACAGCCAATCTCCGCACGCCTTGAGCAGGCGTTCTTCGACTTCTTCAAAGCTGCCCGAGATCCTGCATCCGGCGGCATTGAAATGTCCGCCGCCGTTGAATATCCCGGCGATACGCGACGCGTCGACGTCGTCGTCCGTGCGTATGCTGACCTTGAATTTTTCGGGTTCCGTTTCCGTCATCGCAACGGCGATCTTTACGCCGTTGACGTCTCTCACAAAGTTGACGATCCCCTCGGTGTCGCGCTCGCAAGTGTCCGTGGCGTTAAAATCGGACGCAAAGAATGAGATCATCCCCACCTTTCCGTCAAAGAAAAATTTAGCCCGCGACAGCGCTCTGTTGCGCAAGTCGAAAACATTCTTTTCGGTCGATTTGAGAAAATGATCGAATATAGGCGCCTGTTTTACGCCCAAAGCGATCAATTCCGCGCCTATCGCGTACGTCGTAGCCGATACAGATGAAAAAGAAAATCCGCCGCTGTCGGTAACTATGCCCGCGAACAGCAGTTCCGCGACGCGCTTGTCGAGATATTGAGGAAAAGCGTCGGCAATCAGCATATAGACAAGCTCGGCGGTCGCGCAAGCGTTTGGGCGCACAATAGACAGCTCGGACGGCATACACGACGTCTTGTGGTGATCTATGACCGCTATCGTGTGGCAGAAGTCCGCGACCCGAGCGCATTCTCCGAGGCGCGCCCTGTCCGAACAGTCGACCGCGATGCCGAGATCGTAGTATTCGTGATATTTAGGAGCGCGATACGCTTTCCAGCCGTCGAGAAATGTCAATTTGCCGCCCACTTCGCTCGGGCAATAAAGGTCGACGTCCTTGTCCATTTTGCGCAAAACAGCGGCAAGCGCAAGCGCGCTGCCGCAGGTATCGCCGTCGGGATTGACGTGGCTGAATAGCGCTACCGTCGTCGCGTTCTCGACCATGTCGCGGAACGCGATCGTCTTTGTTTCGCTTATGTAAGACTCAATCCTTGCCATCTCTGTTCAGCCCCGAGAGGAACTTATCCATCTTCATCCCGTAGTCTATCGAAGTATCGAGGACGAATCTGAATTGCGGCAGCGCGCGCAATTTGATCAATTCTTTGAGGCGCGAGCGGATATATCCTTGGGCGGAATCCAATCCTTTGAGAACCTCTTTTTCTTCACCGTCCGCGCCGTATATGCTGACGTAGACCTTGGCAAGCGTAAGATCGGTGTCGACGCTGACGTCCATAACTGTCAGCATGCCCTTGATGCGCGGATCGCGGAAACCTCCCTCGGAAAAGATCACGTTGAGCTGTTTTTTAAGCTCGGAATTTATCCTGTCAAGCCTGCTCATTCCTTGTTCACCTGCACCATTTCAAATGCCTCGATGATATCGCCGACCTTGACGTCGTTGCAGTTTTCGAGACCGATGCCGCACTCGTAGCCCGCGGCGACGTCCTTTGCGTCGTTCTTCTCGCGTTTGAGCGACGAAACGCTGCCCTCATAGACTATGATGTTGTCGCGCACGAGCCTTGCCTTGCAGCCTCTGACTACCTTTCCGTCGGTGATGTAGCTGCCGGCGATTATGCCTACGCCGCTTATACGGAACGTCTGTCTGACTTCTGCGTGACCGAGCGGTTCTTCCCTGTAAACGGGTTCGAGCATACCTTTGAGCGCCTTAGTGAAGTCGTCTATGGCGTCGTAGATGACGCGATAGTTGCGGATCTCGACCGCGCTTCTGTCGGCAAGAGCCTTCGCTTTTGGTTCGGGCTTAACGTTAAAGCCGACGATGACCGCCTTTGCGGTGTACGCAAGGTTTACGTCTCCCTCGTTGATAGCGCCCACGCCCGAATGTATCACGCTGATACGGACGTTGTCGTCCTTCATCTTTTCGCTTATCTCGAGCAACGACTGCTTGACCGCCTCCGCCGTACCTTGGACGTCCGCCTTGATGATGACCGCAAGCGACTTGACCGCGCCCTCTTCGGCGTCTTTGAACATATCGTCCAAAGTCTTTGCGCTCGCAACTCTGTTTTGCATTTCGAGCCGCTCTTTCGCCTCTCTCTCGGCGGCGACTTCTTTGGCGAGTTTTTCGTCCTTGACGACGACGAACTTGTCGCCCGCCATAGGCACTTCGGCAAAGCCCTGCAATTGTACCGCGAGCGACGGTCCCGCCTCTTTGAGGCGCTTTCCCGTCCAATCGGTCATAGACCTGACCTTGCCGATCGCAGTGCCCGCGACCGCGTAGTCGGCGACATGAAGAGTACCGCGCTGAACGATGACCGTTGCGACAGGACCGAGGCCCTTGTCGAGACGCGCCTCGACCACGGAGCCGACCGCCGGACAGTCGACGGGAGCTTTAAGATCGAGGACTTCGGCGAGGAGCAGGATACTTTCAAGCAATTCCTTTACTCCGTCGCCCGTCTTTGCGCTTACGGGACAAAGCATCACGTCGCCGCCCCATTCTTCTACGAGGACGTCTTGAGCGGCGAGCTGTTGCTTTACGCGCTCTATGTCGGCGTGCGGTTTATCTATCTTGTTTGCGGCGATGATGATGGATACGCCCGCCTCTTTTGCATGGTGGATCGCCTCTATCGTCTGCGGCATTATGCCGTCGTCCGCCGCGACGACGATGACCGCGATGTCCGTGATCATCGCTCCTCTTCTACGCATCGCGGTGAACGCCTCGTGACCGGGGGTATCGAGGAAAGTGATCTTGGAACCGTTGATCTCGACCGAATACGCGCCGATGTGCTGGGTGATACCGCCCGCCTCGCCTCTTACGACGTTGGTCTTACGTATGCAGTCCAAAAGCGACGTCTTGCCGTGGTCGACGTGACCCATGACGGTCACAATCGGGGGACGGCGGAACGCTTCGGCTTCCTTACCCATATCAGCGATCTCTTTCAGCTTATCCTCTGCTGTCGTGTCGAGTTTGAGTTCGAGAGTAATGCCGTAATCGAGCGCGACGAACTCGGCTGTTTCAAAAGAAATACTGCCGTTGATCGTAGCCATTTCACCCATATCGAACAGCTTTTTGACTATCTCTGCCGCGGGTTTGCCTATCTTTTCGGCAAGCACCTTGATCGCAACCGGATCGGTGCTGATGACGGCGTGTTCGATTACTATCGTCTGAACGGAAGAGCTGTCCTTTTTGCCTCTCCTCGCCTTTACGTGTCTGTAACCGCCGGCGTCCTCGTCCTCGCGGGTAGCGTCATAGACGTAGCCCTTTTTGAACAGATCGCGCTTGCTTAGCCCTTTCTTGGACTCGTCGCGTCCCGTCTGAGGCTTGACTTTTTTCTTGTCTTTGCCGTACGCGCCGGCGCCGACGGGAGCCTGCACCTGCTCTGCTCTCATGCCGGGAGTGGGTCTGCCGCCCTGCGGACGAGGGGGACGTTGATCCTGTCCGGGGCGCGGAGGTCTGCGCTCGCCCGTCTGCTGTCTGCGGTATTGCTGACCGCCGAGCATTTCCGGATTGATGTATACTGTCGATTGCTTGGGCTTTTCGGGCTCTGCCGCCTTTTCGTGCTGGACCTTGGGCTGCTCCGACTGCTTCTCGACAGGCTTTCCCGCCGTTTCCGCTGTCGAAGTAGCTGCTTCGGGTTGAGGCTTTGGCGCCTCTTCCGCTTTCGCATTTTCATCCTCGGCTGCCTTTTGCGCGGCGAGCTTAGCCTTTTCGGCAGCTTCTTTAGCGGCGCGTTCTTTGAGCGCCTCCGCTTCCTGTTTTTCGTATATATCGTTGACTATCCCGGAGACCTTATCATAGGTGCCGGCGACCTCTTTCCTCTTTGCGGCGATCGCATTGAGGAACGGTCTCAGCTTGCCGGGCAAGAAAGACGCGATCTCCACGATGTTCTTTTTGAAATTTGTCTTGTTCTTTTCGCCTTCCACTATCTACCTCCGTCGGACGACCGTGCGTCCATGAATGTATTGACTATAGCCTGCGCGAGATGTTCGTCCGTCACGCCGACGACTTTGACTCCGTCGCGTTTGAGCAACTCGGCAAGATGCCCTTCGGGCAGTTCTTCTTGCGCGCATGACGGAAATTTTTCTCCGAATCTCGCAAGTTTTTTGCGTCCGTCCTTGCCGAGCGCCGCGTCATAGACGACGGCGTACACGCGCCTGCGGCATGACAACAGTCCTTCCGCGCCGAAAACGACGTTTTTGCTTCGCACCGCGAAGCCTATGTACGGATCACAGCCGTTTGCCATACTGCTCCGCGATCTCGGCGTACGCCTCATCGGACAACTTGACGCCGAACACCTTGTCGAATATGCGCTTTTTGACGCATTTGCTTACGCATTCGGGGCTGTCGCATATATACGCTCCTCGCCCCGCGCATTTGCCGGTACGGTCGATCCTGACCTCGCCGTCGGGCGTCCTTACGACGCGCAGCATCTCCGCCTTGGGCTTGCCCTCGCGGCAAGCGACGCAAGTCCTTACGGGTTGTCTGCGCACGTCAGTCCTCCTCGCCGATCAGCTCAGCGGCGGCGGACATCGGCTTGACGTCAATCTTCCAATCGGTGAGCTTTGCGGCAAGCCTTACGTTTTGACCCTGCTTGCCGATTGCGAGCGAGAGTTTTTCGTCGGGGACGATCGCGATCGCGGTCTTGTCCTCCTCGTTGACCTTGACCATATTGACCTGAGCGGGCGAAAGCGAACGCGCGATGAAGAGCGCCTGATCCGCACACCAGCCTATTACGTCGATCTTTTCGCCGTGCAGTTCTTGGACGACTGAATTGATCCTGATACCCTTTTGACCTATGCACGCGCCGACGGCGTCCACGCCCGGCTCGTCCGAATAGACCGCGAGTTTGGTGCGGTAGCCCGCTTCGCGGACAATCTTTCTGATCTTGACGAGACCGGCCTTGATTTCGGGCACTTCAAGTTCAAAGAGACGTTTGACAAAATCCTTGTGCGAACGCGAGACGAGTACGCGGGTGCCTCTGGTGCCGGTACCGACACTCTTGACGTAGACCTTGATCGTCATACCTACGGCATAAGTCTCGTTCTTGCATTGATCGCCGGGCAGCATCACCGCCTCCATCTGCATTCCGGAGACTTCGAGATGAATCGCGCCGCTGTCGATACGTCTGATCAGTGCGGTGACGATCTCGCCTTCCTTTTGGCTCATATCTTCGAGCGCGCGGCGCTTGTTTTCGTCAGTGATGCGTTGTGTGAAAACCTGCTTTGCGCTCTGCGCGACGATGCGCGAGAAGTCCTTGGGCGATATCTCGTCGCCGATGATGTCGCCGACTTTGTAACTCGGTTTGATCTTCTGCGCGTCCTCGAGAGAGATTTGATTCTCGGGGTTCTCGACCTCATCGACAACCGTTTTGTAGGCGATGACGCGGATGAGAAAGCGGTCTTCGTTGATCTGCACGGTGATGTTGCGACCCTCGCCGAACTCCTTTTTGTAAGCCTGCGCGATCGCGCCTTCGAGCGCCTGCAACGTCAATTGCTTGTCGATCTTTCCTTCGGCTTCGAGCTGATTGAGCGCGAGAAAGAAATCCTTGTTTACCATTTTGTCCTCCTAGAACTCGATATGTTCTCTTATGATTGCGATATTTTGTTTTGCGAGAGTAATTGTCCCTCCGTCTGTGTCGAGCGTGACTGTACCCGCGGCGGAGTCGTGCGCCGTAAGCGTTGCCGTAAACTTTTTGCCCACTCCCGCAAGAGGCGCGAACAGCCCCACCTCGACCTTGACGCCGATATGCTTATCATAGTCTCTGTCCGTCTTGAAAGGTCTGTCCAGCCCAAGCGACGAGACGTTGAGCGTGTACGATTCGCCGTCTGTAGGATCGAGTTCGTCCAACGGCAGATCGACTGCGTTGTGGACCGCTTCACAGTCATCGAGAGTGACGCCGCCTTCTTTATCGATAAACAGCGTCAGCGCGTCGCCCGCCTTTGTGTGATCGAACTTAACTTCGACAAGTTCGATCCCGAGCCCTTCGACGATCGGTTTTACGACCTCGGCCACTTTTTCGGTAATCTTTGACATAAACGCCCTCCTGACGATCGTCCGACATGATTTGAGCGGCTTCGTCAGCCGCTCAAATAGTCAACGCTATCATCGTTGTTATAATCATAGCACAATTTTGCTCGCTACGCAACATTTTTATAATAAAATATATAAAATTATCGCGTTTTGCGGATGTCAGCGCGAAAATCTCGCTTTGGAGACGCCCGTCTCGTCCATTTTCTCGCTCAGCTTGACGAACAGCTGCGCCGTCGCAAGCGTATCGTAGTAGGCTCGGTGGGCGTTGGTCAGCTCGATCCCGAATTCCTTGCACATACTCGCAAGGTTGAGTTTTGTGCGGATGCCGGCTTTTTCGTGCCATGCGTACGCCATCTGGATGGTATCATATCTCGCGTTTGCGCCGAAAAAGATATCCATCGAAGCTCCCACTCTGTCCAACACTTTGAAGTCGTAAGAAAAGCCGTTGTGCGCTACGAGCGCCGCGTCGCCGACCCATGCGGCGAACTGAGGCAAAACATCCTCTATGTACGGCGCGTCCTTGACGTCGTCGTCATAGATGTGATTGGTCTCGGACGCCCCTTCGGGGATGTGCGTCGCAGGGTCGACCAATGTGGATATATAATTGACGATCTTGCCGTCGACGACTTTTACGCCGCAGATCTCGATAATCGAGCAGGACTCAGTCTCCAAACCTGTCGTCTCGAGGTCGAATACTACGAACGTCTTACCCCTCAGCATCGGCGTGACTTCGCCCGTATCGAAAAGATCCTGCTGCCCGACAAGCTCGACTTTTTCGGGTCTCAATTCGCGGTGCGGTTTGAACTTTTTTTCGCCCTCCTTTTTTGTGATGATCGACGAATAATCTATCGTGCAGGTCCACACCGTCCTGACGTTGAGCGTGATCCCTCCCGAGTAACTGTCCTCGATGATGTCTCCCGAAACGATCAGCGAATCGCCGTCGTTGATCACATCGAGCGGTCCGCTGTGCTGTTTGCGTGTGAAATATCGGCAATTGATGACCGCGGTCGTGTCGCCGAGAGTAAACGCATAGTACAAATTGCCGCTCTTTTTTGAATTTGCGCGTATCAGCCCCGACACCTCGCCGACCATGCAGACGTACTTTGCCGGGCTTTTGAACGTCGAAATATATTTGGGCGCGCTGCGTATCTCTCCGCCGCAGACGCGGTGTCCGAGTTTGTAGGCTACAACGTGGTCGTCTACGACGACGGCTTTGATCTCTTCATCGGCGCGTTCGTTGACGACAAGCGTATCGACCGTATTTGTCGTCACCGTCACGTCGCAATTATAGTTGGAGCGCAGATACGCTGTCAAGCCGTCTAAAAAACCGCTCGACGCAAGCAGCTTACCGACCGATTCGGACACCTCGAAAACGATGCGAATACCGCTTTCCTCGGACGCGGTCACTTCGGTGCTCTCGTCGCTTATCACCGCGAAAAGCGCCCTGTTATTCTCGCCGATATAGCGGCGGACAAGTTGGGAGACCGCCTCTTTTGACAGCAGATTTTTGCGGTAAACCGTCTTTACGGACGCAAAATCGGCAAACATGAATTTGACAGCGGCGTCTATCTTAGCCCTGTCTTCGTCCGTGACCGAATCGTAATCTTCGTATGAAAGTACAAACTCGACGACGATGCTGTCTGCGTCGGGATCGACCGTGACCCGTCTCACGCGCAGCTTGTCGTACGCGTGGTCGTAGCGGTAGGCGAGATATCGCAAAAATTCGGACGAGTTTTCCATACGAAAAGTATAATGCATTTTGCCCTGAAAAGTCAAACCAGGGTATGACTTTTGTTGGGATCGCTCGATCGGCTTATTTGTTTTCGAGTTCTTTGACTTCGGCTGCGATCTCCTCTTTCAGAGCTTCGAGAATGTCGTCGTTAGACACCGTGCGTACGATCCGTCCGTCCTTGAAGATCGCGGATCTGTCCTTGCCGCCGGCGACTCCGATATCGCTGTCCTTGCCCTCTCCTATCCCATTGACGACGCAGCCCATTACGGCGATCTTGAGCTTTACGTCGAGCGAGGACGCATATTCTTCGATCGCGGTAGCTATCCCCTTGACGTCGATACAGGTACGCGCGCACGTCGGACATGAAACGACTTCGGCGTATGCGCCGCGGTACATATCGAGCGCCTTCAAGATCTCGTTCGCCGCATGTACCTCTTTGACGGGGTCGTCGGTCAGCGAAACGCGTATCGTGTCGCCTATCCCGTCCAACAGGAGCGCGCCTATCCCTATCGAGGACTTGACCAATCCCTTTTCGTAGATCCCCGCCTCGGTCACGCCGACGTGAAGCGGATAGTCGCACTTGGCGGCGAGTTTGCGATATGCGGAGACGGTCGCCTTGACGTTGCTCGACTTGACGGAGATGACTGTGTCGTAAAAGCCGCAGTCTTCGAGCAGTTTTGCGTGTCCGAGCGCGCTTTCGACCATCGCGTCGTCGAGCGGAAGATCGCCGAATTTACTTTCGAGCGAGCCGCCGTTGACGCCTATCCTGATCGGTACGCCTCTCTCTTTGAGAAAACGCGCGAGATAGTCGACCTTGCTCTTGTCACCGATGTTGCCGGGATTGATGCGTATCTTTGCCGCGCCCGCCTCTGCGGCGGCGGCAGCGAGACGGTAGTCGAAGTGTATGTCGGCGACTATGGGCATATCGCAGCCTTTGACTATCTCTTTGAGCGCGTCCGCGCTCTCTCTGTCGGGAACCGAACAGCGCGCAATGTCGCAGCCTGCGGATCTAAGCGCGCAAAGCTGCGCGATAGTGCCGTCGATGTCCGTAGTCTTGGTGTTGGTCATAGATTGGACGGCGATCTTTTCGCCTCCGCCAACCGTGATGTTTCCTATCTTTATCTTTCGCGTCATAACGCACCTCTAACCGAAAAAATGCAGCAGATCGAACGTGATAGCAAGCCCAAGCAGCAGGAACAGTCCGATCGTATGAATGATCGCCTCGACCTTGCGGTTGAGCGGCTTGCGCCGTATGCCCTCGATCGCCGCGAACACTATCCTCATGCCGTCCAACGCCGGCAGAGGGAGTATGTTCATCAACGCTATCGACAGCGACAGCACCGCAACGCCGTATGCGATCGCGGGCGCCCCCGACTGCGTCAGCTCTACCAACGCAGACACGGCTGTCACCGTACCGCCCATCGTATCGCCGACCTTGGCGTCGCCTGTAAAAAGCTGTCCTATCGCCTTGAACGTGAGCTTGACCACCTCGCCAGAAAAGGTAAAACTTCTGCCCAACGCCTCCCCGTAATTCAGTTTGTACGGCGCGAAAGAATAGCTCAATCCCAATCCCGTCTGCTCTGTTTCGATAGTCGCTCCCGAATCGTCCGTCTCTTCGAGAACATATTCGTGCAGACCCGCTTCGAATACGATCTTTTCGCCGTTGCGCATCACTTCCACGGTATGAGCTTTGCCGTCGGCGAACGCCGCCTGCAATTTGCCGGGGTCGATCAGGCAATACATCTTTTCGCCGTCTATCGAGAGGATCATATCACCTTCTTCAAACGGCTGTTCCGCGCCGTCGGTATACTCGTGCGTAGTGTTGACGCGCGGGACTGCCTCGCCGTAACCCATAAAGAAAAAGTTGAGGATGACGATTGCGCTGACAAAGTTGAACGTCACACCCGCGGCAAGCACTATTATCCTTTTCCATACGGGTTTGGCGTTGAACGCGTCGGGTCTTTCGCTCTCTTCCTCGTCCTCGCCCTCGAACGCGCAAAAGCCGCCCGCAGGTATGCAGCGGATCGAAAACACCTCTCCGCTCTTCTTTTTCCTTTGAAAGATCGCGGGTCCGAACCCCACCGAAAATTCGTTGATCCTGAAGCCGAGCAGTTTGCCTGCGGTATAGTGTCCGAGTTCGTGAACGACTATCATAAACATAAAGCACAGCATCGCAACGACGATGTACCCAATCCACTTGAAAATTTCCGCGGCATCGACTGCCAAAAGCGACATCTCAGATCTCCGAAATTTTTTGTGCTGCGGCTCTGACTTCGGCGTCGGCGGCAAGAACGTCGCCGGCGTTGCGGCTGTCGCCGTGCGGCGAAAACGTCTGCAAAGCCTCATTGATATAATACGGTATCGCGCCGAATTTTATAATGCCGCGCACGAATTTCTCCACCGCGACTTCGTTGGCGGCGTTGAGCGCCGTAGGATACAACCCTCCCGCAGCCGCGCACTTTTGCGCGAGATCAAGGCACTTGAACGTCGCGGTATCCGGTCTTTCAAAGTCGAGAGAAAGCGCGTCGAACGACAGCGGCTCAAAGCAAAAGTTTCCCCTTTCGGGATAGAGCATCGCCAGAGAAATGGGGAGTCTCATATCGGGATAACTCATCTGCGCGATAACGCTGCCGTCCGTAAAGCGCACCATGGAATGCACTATGCTCTGTCTGTGTACGACAACGTCGATCTTGCTCGACGGCACGCCGAACAGATGCATCGCTTCGATGATCTCGAAGCCCTTGTTCATCATGCTCGCGCTGTCGACGGTGACCTTTAAGCCCATGTTCCAAGTGGGATGTTTGAGCGCGTCCGCGATCGACGCGTTTGCGATCTCATTCGCCGATTTGCCTCTGAACGGACCGCCCGACGCAGTAAGTATCAGCGATTCGCACAGCGGCGCGTCCTCCGAGCGCCTGTCGAGACATTGCCAGATCGCGCTGTGTTCGCTGTCTACGGGCAATATCGACGTTGAATGTTTTTTGCAGAGTGCGTCGATGACGTCGCCGCCCGCGACCAAAGTCTCCTTATTGGCGAGCGCAACGCTGCTGCCCGCCTCTATCGCGGCGACGGTCGGCAAAAATCCGCTTATCCCTACCAACGCGTTCAGCACAAGATCGACCTTGCGCTCCGCAAGCGCTTCGGGAGAGTCGTCTCCCGTCAGCACCTCGACGCCCGACGCGTCGAGACGCCTTGCGGCGTGCGCGTCTTTGACCGCGACTACGGCAGGTTTGAACTCCGCGATCTGCGAGGACAGCAGCTCGACGTTGCCCGAGCAGCAAAGCCCGTAGACCTTGAACTTGTCGGGATAGCGGCGCACGACTTCGAGCGCCTGCGTGCCTATCGACCCTGTAGAGCCGAGTATAGTCAGCGTGCGCGCAGCCATATCAGCCGGCGAACGCGTTTACACACGCGAACAGCAGATATACTATGGGAAGCATGAACATTATGCTGTCAAGCCTGTCCATGAGACCGCCGTGTCCGGGGAATATTTTGCCGTAATCCTTGATCCCCGCCTTGCGCTTTATCCAGCTTGCGGCAAGGTCGCCTACCTCGCAGACATAACCGCCGAGATAGCCGATCGCAAGATATATGGCTAGCGACAGCCAAAGATCCCCCGTAAGAGCGTCCGTCTCGGAAATAGCGGAAAGCGCGCCCGTCCAATCGAACAACACGAAGATCAAAAACGCACCCAACACGCCGCCGACTATGCCGCCGATCGCGCCCGAGATCGTCTTTTTGGGACTGATCACGGGACAAAGTTTTTTGCCGCCGACGCTCACGCCTACGAAATACGCCATCGTGTCCGTCATCACAGGCACGACGATCGCAAGCAGAATGCCGAGCATACTTCCGTAGCCGTGGTTTATCAATGTGAAAACGCTCGTCAGCGCAAGCGGATAGATCAATGCAAGCGCAGTCGCGGCGAGATCTTTGAGTTCGTAATTATGCTTTGCGGTGAACACCGATAGAGCGGCGATCGCGCCGAGAGCAACGCCGGCGATCGCGCCCGGCGCGCCCAACCAAGCGGCGAGCGGAACCGTGGTGACGCCCGCGGCTGCCAGCCCGGGGACGACGGGGTCGTAACCCGCCCTTTTGAGAGCGCCGTGCATCTCGTGCAGCGCGACGAGCGAACACAGCCACACTACCGCGTCGATCACGTACGGCGAAACTAGCCCGCCGACGACCACAGCCGCCGCGAGAGCAAGTATGAGTACCGCCGCGGTCAAAATTCTTTTCAGCATCAATCCAACCTCTTTACACTGCCGTACCGGCGGTCGCGCGACGCATATTCTTCAAGCACCGCGTCGATCGTCTTTTCGTCAAAGTCGGGCCACAGCTCGTCTCTGAATACGAATTCCGAATATGCCGCCTGCCACAACATAAAATTGCTGAGTCTCTTTTCGCCGCTCGAGCGGACGATGATGTCGGGATCGGGCAAGCCGCCCGTGTACATACAGTCGGACAGAGTTTCGACGTCCACGTCCTTGACGCCCGACTGCAGCACCCGCCTGACTGCGCGCAGTATCTCGTCTCTGCCGCCGTAATTGAGCGCAATATTAACGATCATTCCCTCGTTGTCCTTGGCTGCTTGAACGATACGCGCACAAGCGTCGCGCGTTTTTTGCGGCAACGGCGCGAGATCGCCCATGAACATGATGCGCAGTCCGCGAGCAACATACTCTTTGAGGCGGGTGTCGGCAAACTCCGCGACCATCGCAAAGAGCGCGTCTATCTCATCTTGAGGACGCGCCCAATTCTCGGTCGAAAACGCATAAAAGGTCACCATTTCGACGCCTTTCTTTTCGCATGCGTCGACCACTCTTTCAAGCGCCTTAACTCCCTGTCTGTGTCCTGCCTTGCGCGGCAGAAAGCGCTTTTTCGCCCATCTGCCGTTGCCGTCCATAATGAACGCAATGTGGCGCGGCGTAGCGTTTGCGCTCAAACGGTCATCACCTCGTCTTCTTTGTTCTTAGTCATCGCGTCGATCTCGGCGATCTTGGCGGAAAGCAGCTTGTCCACCTCTTTCTCGTAAGTCGCAGCCTCGTCCTCGGTGATCGAGCTGTCTTTTTTGAGCTTTTTGATCGCGTCGTTTGCGTCGCGGCGCGCGTTGCGAAGCGAGATCTTGACGTTTTCGCTCATCGCCTTGATCTCTTTGCACAAATTTTTGCGCGTCTCCTGAGTAAGTTCGGGAAACACAAGGCGGATGACCTTGCCGTCGTTGCTCGGAGTGATGCCTATGTTTGCGGCGATGATCGCCTTCTCCACATTCTTCAAAATGCTCGTATCCCAAACGCTGATGACCAAAAGTCTCGCCTCGGGTACGCTGATGTTGCCGACCTGCTTGATCGGCGTCGGAGTGCCGTAGTAATCGACGGTGACTTTGTCGAGGATGTGGGCGTTGGCTCTGCCCGCTTTGAGTTTGGCAAACTCGCCCTGCAAGTTGTCGACGCCGCCGGCGAGCTTGGTCTCAAACTCGTCGAACAGCTCCAAAACATCGATGTTTTCGGTGTTGATCATAATATACCTCGCAATGTTGCTGATTGCATTATATCAAATATGCGCGCAATTTACAATGCTTTTGCGCAAAAAAGAAAGCGGCGCGAACGCCGCCTTCATTCACTTGATGATCGTGCCTATCTTTTCGCCGTTCACCGCGCGGACAATGCTGTCCTTGTCGTGCAAAGCAAAGGCGATGATGGGGATCTTGTTTTCCATACACAGCGTGATCGCAGTCGCGTCCATTGCCTGCAAACCGCGTTGAATTACCTCGCCGTAACCTATTTCGTCCAGCTTTTTTGCATTGGGATTTTTGCGCGGATCGTCGTCGTAGACGCCGTCGATATTCTTTGCGAGAAGCAGTACTTCGGCGTGTATCTCCGCCGCGCGCAGCGCAGCTCCGGTATCCGTACTGAAATACGGGTTGCCTGTTCCGCACGCGAAAATGACGACTCTGCCCTTTTCGAAGTGGCGGAGCGCCTTACGCAAAATGTACGGTTCGGCAATGCGGGTGATGGTGAGCGCAGTCTGAACGCGCGTGGGTACGCCTGCCGCCTCGAGCGCGTCCTGCAAGGCGATCGCGTTCATCACGGTTGCGAGCATCCCTATGTGGTCGGCTGCCGATCTGTCCATAGACTTGGCTTGTCTGCCGCGCCAAAAGTTTCCGCCTCCGACGATGATGCCGACCTGTACGCCCTCTTTTGTGACCTTTTTGATCTGACCGACGACATATGCCAACATGTCCTCGTTGATCCCGAAGCCGTTGGAGCCGGCGAGCGCCTCGCCGCTCAACTTGATGATCACGCGCTTATAAGCCGCTTTGTCCATAAAGTCCTCCCTGTCATCTTACTTGATTATTCATAAAAAAAGGGGGACCGAAGTCCCCCGAGCGATCACTTGCCCGCCTTTGCTTTGGCGATCTGTTCTTCGACCTCGTTTGCAAGGTTCTCTTCCTTTTTCTCAAGACCTTCGCCCATCGTGAAGCGAACGAAACGATGGACCATAGCGCCGCCGTTTTCTGCGAGATAGACGCCGACCGACTTGTCCTGATCCTTGACGAACGGCTGTTCGAGCAGGCAGACTTCCTTGTAGAACTTGTGTATCCTGCCCTCGATCATCTTCTCGATGATGTTCATCGGCTTGGGTTTGTCCTCGTTGAGAGCCTGCACCTTGAGGATCTCCTTTTCCTTCTCGACTCTCTCGGCGGGAACTTCGTCGATGGTCACATAATCGGGGTTGGCAGCGGCGATCTGGAGCGCGACGTCGTGCGCGACTTCGTCGGTAGCGCCCGCCGTCTCAACCATGACGCCGATCTTGCCGCCCATATGAATATAGCTGCTGACAGCACAGCCGTCCTCGGCTTCGTATCTTGCGAATCTTCTGACGACGATCTTTTCGCCGATCTTGGCGACGGTCTCCGCAAGCAGATCCGCCTTGGCTGCGGCGATGTCCTCGACGCTCGCGGGTGCGGCGTCGACGATGTACTCGGCGATCTGACGGACAAACGCCTTGAATTGGTCGCCCTTTGCGACGAAATCGGATTCGCAATTGACTTCGACGAGCGCATAAACGCCGTCCTTTCCATATGCGTCGACGATACCCTGCGAAGCGATCTTTCCGGCTCTCTTAGCGCTGGTCGCCATTCCCTTTTCGCGGAGAATGTCTACCGCTTTGTCCATATCGCCGTCGGCTTCGATCAAAGCCTTTTTGCAATCCATCATACCCACGCCCGTCTTAGCGCGCAGATCCATTATATCCTTGTTGGTGAAATTCATATTATTCCTTGACCTCCTCTGAGGGAACGGCTTCGACGACCTCTTCGGCTTCGGGAGCGGCTTCCTCTGCGGGAGCTGCATCCTCGGATTTCTCCTCTTCGTCGACGGAATATGCGATGCCTTCGTTGGCCTCGATGACAGCGTTCGCCATGATGCCAGCGATCAACTTTATCGCTCTGATCGCGTCGTCGTTGCCGGGAATGACATAGTCGACGAGGTCGGGATCGCAATTGGTATCTACAAGTCCTACGATGGGGATGCCGAGCTTGCGCGCCTCTTTGACCGCGATCTCCTCAGCCTTTATGTCGACGACGAACATCACGCCCGGCAGCGAGGTCATATTCTTGATGCCGCCGAGGTTGGTCTCAAGCTTGTCTCTCTCTTTTTTGAGCAGCGCGACTTCCTTCTTGGGAAGAAGGTCGAACTCGCCGATCATCTCCATTTGGTTGATCTTGTTGAGTCTGTCGATACGGGTGCGGATGGTGTTGAAGTTGGTCAACGTGCCGCCAAGCCATCTCTTATTGATGTAGTACATTCCGCAACGCTCGGCTTCCTCTTTGATCGCGTCCTGAGCCTGTTTCTTTGTACCGACAAAGAGAACGGTCTTGCCCTGTTTCGCCATATCTCTGACGAAAGCGTACGCTTTCTCCACGTGTTCGACCGAAATCTGAAGGTCGATGATGTGGATCTCGTTGCGGGAAGAATAGATGTACTTGGACATCTTGGGAT
Source organism: uncultured Christensenellaceae bacterium (assembly GCA_944381345.1). Lineage (GTDB taxonomy): Bacteria > Bacillota > Clostridia > Christensenellales > UBA3700 > Ornithoclostridium. The sequence goes on along the minus strand of CALWKU010000042.1, from coordinate 1,756 downwards.
TCCACTTCTTGGTCTGGTGACCGAAGTGTACGCCTGCTTCGAGCAGGCTCTTCATTGTTACTACTGCCATTTTTACTCCTTTTCCCGGATTTTCGACTCGGGCGGCTTTTGCAAGCTGGCGGCCCTGATCTGATCCGAGTGTTTATTTTTTGCCTGAATGATTATAGCACAGCAAAGTCAATGTACGCAAACGATTTTGCGCACTTTTGCCGCACAATTTGCTCAGCGGTCGTTTCCGCAGCCGCAGCCTTCGTCGTCGAGTCCTTCGTCCTCGTCCTCGTCGTCAACAAGCTCCTCGATCAGTTTGTTGTAGGTCTCGACCACCTTTTCGCCTACCGCGTCGTCCAACACGGGATCGTAACTGACAAATTCGCCGTCCTCGTCGTAGACGTTGCGGTAGATCAGCACCTCGTCCTCGCTCATATCCTCGTCGAGTTCTACGGGCTGCATGATCGTGTACTCCGCGCCGTCGACTTCCAGCACGTCGATCTCGTAATAGTCGCGGCTGTTGCCCTCCTCGTCGGTCAAAGTGAGGATCGCTAAGCCGTCGTCGCAGCCGCAGTCGCATTCTCCGTCATCGTGATGATGACCGCAGGCGCAAGTCGCCTCGTCGTCGATCTTCTTCTTTTCTTCGTCTTTCATATTTGCTCCTTTCGGTTATTGTTTTCGCTCTTATGTTTTGCGTCAAGATAGCTTTCGAGGATGATTGCGGCGGCTATCTTGTCGATTACCTGTTTGCGCTTTTCGCGCCTGACGCCCGCCTCGATCAACATATTTTCACCGGTCACGGTCGTCAAACGCTCGTCCTGAAAGACAACTTCCGCGTCTACGACCTGCGACAGTTCTTTGCCGAAATCGAGGGCTTTTTGCGCCTTCGGACCAACTGATCCGTCCATATTGAGAGGAAGCCCGACGACCACTCTGCCCGCGCCTGTCATACGGCAATATTCCGCAATGTAAGCGATGTCCGCATTGCGCTCTCTGCACCGATACGTCTCCTGAGGCGACGCAAACATCTCGCTTTCTCCGCAAGTGGCGATGCCGATGCGCGCCTCTCCGAGATCGATCCCGACATGTCTCATATTTTTTATTATATATTATATTCGAAATTATTGCAAGAAAAAGATATGCCGCAAAATAACAGCAAATAGTGCAAAGATGTCTTGACAAACTCCAAGCAAAATCACGGTTTATCTCTAAGTTTATATAATTTAGCAAAAAACGAAAAGATGTCTTGACAGCCTGTTTGTCACTTTAACGTTTCTCGGATATCCGCTTTCGTTAAAGCAAATTGTTATTGTCGCAATGCCGGCGCTAATATCTCGGATACAAAGTGTTGAAAACAGCGAAAAGATGTCTTGACAAACCCGATACGACGATCCGCGCCCTTTCGGACGCGGAATGACGCAAGCGCAGTCTGTAAGCCGGGTTCTGTCGTGGACAAACATCTATCTGAGCCGAGCGTTGCCGCAGGGCTTAAGCGATTGAGGGACACGGCAGGCGACCGATATGTCCTTTTCTCTTGCATCGAGTGGGGTTTACAGGGCCTCCCGCGTTGCCGCAGGAACGGTGAGCTCTTACCTCGCCTTTCCATCCTTACCCTTTCGGGCGGTTTATTTCTGTTGCACTTTCCTTGGAGTCGCCTCCACCGGTAACTAGCCGGCACTCTGCCTTATGATGCCCGGACTTTCCTCCGTAGTCTTTCATACGGCGTTTATCCGACTGCCTTGCATGCTTATTATACTAAACTTGCTGT
>CALWKU010000041.1 GCA_944381345.1 uncultured Christensenellaceae bacterium | reverse complement strand
TGCGTCCGCTGCGAATACAAGCGACATTGTTTTTCGTCGGCTCTCTGCCGTATCTTTTATTCGGGAGGTGCGTTATGCGCAGCAAAACTCAACGGATAGCGGATATGGCAATTTTTATAGCGCTCGGGGTAGTGCTCAATCTTTGCTCGTTTCAGTCCGCTGGCACGTATCTCGGCAGGTTCAGCCTCGTCTATCTGTTCTGCTATCTTTCGGGATTTATTTTGGGACCGTGGCAGGGCGCGGCGGTCGCGGTGATCGCCGATCTCATTCCGGGGCTGTTGATGCCGCAGGGACCGTATTCGGTCATTATCGCGCTGTCCAACGGCTTGATGGCGATGATCGCGGGGCTTTATAACAGATATACAAATTGGAAGATAATTTTTAAGCTGCTCGCAACGATAGGGACGGCGTTTGTAGTCTGCACGCTCGGGTTGACGCCGCTCGGCGAGACGACGAGCATTTTCATCATCCCGATCGGCGATTATGAAGCGGCAAGCCTCTATTCGCTCTATCCGTACACGCTTGCCAAGGTCGTGATAGGCGAGGGATGGGGAGTGAGTTCGCCTTTTGTGCAGATGATGCTGTCGAAGGCGATCTCGCAGCCGCTGTGGATCGCGGTCAACGGAGTCGTGACCTACGCGATATACTGCCGTCTGCTGCCCGTCTTGGAAAAGTCGGGATATATAAGGCGCAAAAAGCCGCAAAAGGAAAGCGCGCCCGCCGCGTCCGTCCAAGCGAAATGAATATGTCGCCGCCCTTACGAAAAGGGCGGCTCATTTTTTGAGAAGCGCGGCAATGTCGCGCTTTGAAAACATCCCTCCCGCGATTAAAAAGACTGCGCACAGCACGAGCGCGATAACGGCGACGATCGCTATGACCGCGATGTCGGGAATGCCGCGAAGCGCAGTCGATAACTGCGACAGCGACAGCGCGGCGATCGCCGCAAAAGCTATCAGCGCGCTCAAAGAGAGAGTGGTGCGGACGGTCAGTCCGACGTGGCGGTGCATCAACGCGATATACGCGCCGAGCGACAGCGTGTGCGAAACGAGCATTGCAATGAAATAGGCGTATATACCGCATTTGCCTACGAGCGCCGCCATAAGTCCCGCAAGGACGAGCGCGCCTATCGTGCCGACTGCGAAAGTCGCTCTTTCGTGCCCCAGCGAGTTGAGTACGGATGCGCAGATGCCGTTGACACACATGGGTATCATCGCCGCCGACGCAGCCGTAAGATATTTGCCCGCGACGGGATCGTCGTACAGTAACGCTCCGACGGGTACGCCGCACGCGCAAAAGACGATGAAGAAAAACGCGCTGACCGAGGCGGCGAATTTGACGGCGATCGCGCTCGCGCGCTCGATGGCGTCATTGCCGCCGGACGCGCTCAAAGACGCAAGTTCGGGGATCAGCACGACCGCGAGCGAGCCTGTCAGAGAGGCGGGCGTGAACAGCAACGGCATTACCATGCCGCTTGCTCTTCCGAATTCCGCGGTCGCCTGCGCGGTCGTCAGCCCGTATGCGGATACGAGCAACGCGGGCAGCAGCAGCGAGTTGAGCGTGCCGATCGCGCTGCCTGTCAGCCTTGCGGCGGTCAGGGGCGCGGCGGAGGACAGGACTTTGCGCGCGCCGCGCGGACGCGCCAATCTCGCGCCAAAAACAAAGTAACAGACCGCCAGCACGGCGACGACTATGACGTCGCCTGCGACGAGAGCGCGGGCGTAGGCGACGGGAGCGTCCGCCGTAACGCCCAAGGCAGAGATAAACAACACGGACAGGACAATTTTTGAGATCTCATCCAACAATTCGGTCGCCGCGAAAACGCCGTAATTGCGTTCTCCCCAAAACCTGCCGCGCAGCGTCGCATAGACGGAAGTCGTCAACAGCAGAGGCAGGCACGCATAGAACACGGGCACGCAGCGCGAATCGGAAAAGATCGTCCCGATCAATTGAGGAAATGCGAGCGAAAACAGCGTCAGCGCAAGCGCGGCTCCCGCCGAGACGAGCAGGCACAGCGACGTCACCGCGTCGCTGTCCGTGCGCCGTCCGAGCGCGGCGTTCTCCGCCGAAAACCGCGACAGCGTGACGGGAAGCCCGCTCGATCCCACGCACGACATCAGCGAAAGCACGGACATTGCTATCTGATACAGTCCGAGTATCTCCGCGCCGAGTTCGCGCGACAGGTATATCTTAAAAAAGAAAGACATGAGCCTTGTCAACGCCGAGACCGCGGTGACGAGGGCAAACGCCTTGACGACCCGTTTCACACCTCAAATATATGAGAGAGCCTGCGTTCTATATGCGCTTTGACCGCGTAATATATAGCGTATGAAATACTTTGTGCATACGGTGCAAGAGGGCGAGAGCGTATCTGCGATCGCGCGCATATACGGCGTGTCCGAGCGCGAGTTGGCGGCGTCGAACAATGTGGGCATAGAGCTGTTCGAGGGGATGAAACTTGAGATCGTAAAGCGTGACGGCGTCTATTATACGGTCAAGCCGTTCGACACGGCGAAAAGCATTGCCGCGGCGCACGGCATAAGCGCGGAAAAACTCGCCGCTCTCAACGACATAGAGGGAGGCGCGGTGTTTTTGGGACAGGTTCTCTATATAGAATAAAATGATATAGGCGTGGCGAATTCAATTCAAACGTCGGCTATTTGCCGTATTTTTGCTTAAGACGGCGGATGTCCTTAGCTGCCGTGATGTTTAGATTTATACATCGACTCCTTTTTAATTTACCGCGAACTTCATTGTGTGCAAGTTTTGTATAAACTCTTTATTTTGCCAAAGCATTGCGCTTGAAAGTATAATTCACCCCGGCATAAAAAGCGGTCTTGAGAAACTCAAGACCGCTTTGTTTTTGCGTAGGAGCGATCAGCGTCTGTCGCCCTTGTTGCCGTTGTCGTCGCGTCTGTCGCCTGTGCGGTCGACGGGGGGCGTAGGCTTCTTGCGGGACTTGAACTTGCGGCTCGAAGTGTACTTCTTGACAAGCACGACTATGACTACGACCAACAGGATCACGCCGATGACAGCGGTGGTGATCCACACCCAGATGATGTCGTTGGTCGCGGGTTGATCGGCGTCCTCGGTATCTTCGGGTTCTTCTTCCGCGTTGGCGTCCTCCTCGGTGAAGGTGATCGCGTAATTGCTCGCCACATTCATGACGTTTCCGGCGCTTTCGTCGGTGTTGGTCGCGGTGTTGAAGTCGTCCTCGGTGATCTTGTCGACCTCGTAGTTGTCGAAGAACGCATATCCGTCGACCATGTGCCCGTCAAAGCCGAGCTGCGCGGTGAGTACCGCGGTCGGGGTGACGTCCTTTTCGGTGTGGACGTAGAAGGTGTATTGCGTCCAATCGCCGATGGTCTCTGTGCCGTCATCTGCGTAAGCAGAGGTGTTGATCACGCGTTTTGCATCGTCGCCTTCGCCGTGGTCCTGTCTGCCGAAGGTGTATGTGAGATTGTTGAGTTTGAGCGAGATCGTCGCGGTCTCATCCTTGTCAAGTTTGTATGTCAAGACCCAAATACTCACCTTGTAGTAGGAGTCGCCTTCGAGAGTGATACTGTCGGCGGAGTAGGAGTATGCGCCTTCGATCTTGTTGTTGATGACAAGCACGTTGTCGCCGACAACGCCGCCGCCGATCACGGTGTTCGCGTAGAGCTTGCCGGCAATCGCAGTCTCGTCGTCGGGATCGATGCCCAGCGCGTCCCAATTGCCTGCGACCTGATTGAACACGCCGCCGGCGAAGTCCTCTTCCGAAGTGCTTGCGTCATCGTCGAGGGTAGAGCCGCTCCAATTGTCGGGCGCGCTGATCTCGGAGAGGTCGGTCGCGCTGTCGAACGAATCGATGGTGAAAGACTTGACCGTGACGGTGTCGTCCTCGGCGTCCTTATCCTGAGAAACTTCAAATGTATTTTGGGGGATCGTGTGGTAACCCGTAATACCGAAGAACACGGTATTAGCCTCGCCCGTTTGCTGCGCAACGCCGAGCGTCATCGTGACGTCTACCGCCGTGAATCCTGTCCTGACATAGAACGAGTAGTAGTGCCATTCATCGTCCTCCGGGCGGAATTGCGTGGGCCCCGCGCTGTCTGTCGAAGCGTCGACGGAGACCGTGATAGTGCTGTTGCCGTCCGTTTTCGCCCACACGCCGAGCAGGTAGTAGCTCGAAGCGGACAGCGACACGGAGTCGCTCTCATAGGAGATGTCGGCGGCGCTGTGGATAGCGAGCACGTTGGGGTAGTTGTCCTTGGTGGCGCCGACAAGATCCATGCCGTTGTAGAACTCATTCGCATTCGACGAACCGATTGCGAATGCGGTGTTGATGCGCTCCGAATCCAATTGATTGGTATTGTTAAGCTCGAGTACGCCCGCGACGGTGCCGTCTTCGGTGAGTTTTGCGGAGTCGTTGATCGTCCAGCCGTCGGGCACGCCGAGATAGTCAACGAGTTTGCCGTTATCGTCATAGACGACGTCGTTTTGGTCGGCATATGCGCTCAGCGTCGCGGATACGTCGATGCGGTTGAAGAAGCCGTTGGAGAACAGCTCGGAGGAGCTGCCGCTGCTCAAAAGCGAAACGGACTTGGTGACCGTGTCGGTCGATACGGACGAATATTCGTCATATTCGATGGGTTCTACCATGATCGTAGACAGCATCGCATAGCCCGACAGGTGGGTGGTCGGGGACATGGAAGTGCCGCTGCCGAAACCGACGTCGAGGCCGACGAGGGTATCCTCGGCATTCGCGCCTTTGACGACGAATCTCAATTCCGTATAGCCGTTGTTGCCCTCGCTGACGTAGTCGTCGAGGTCTGCGCTGTTGACGTTGGTGAAAGAAGACAGCTGAGTCTTGGGCTCATCCTCTTTGGCGTCTTTATCGTAGGAGAACAGCGCGACGGTGATGCCGGAGCCTTCCTTGATGTCCTGCGTCTTGACCCAGACGGAGATGATGTAGCACTTGTTGCGACTTATCGTGAAGACGCCGCCTGTCGGCTCCGCGCCGTCCGCCCCCTCTTTCAAAGTGGTGACAGCGTACGAAGACGGCTTGAAGTTGTTTATGACCAACACGTTTTCGTCCCAACCAGGTACGGGGACGGAGGGATTTTCGAGATCGGGGAAATATTCCGCCGCAGCGGCATCCCAGTCCGAAGTGTCGATGACCTGCATATGCGTGCGGTCGTCGATGGGATTCTCCTTGTCGACAGCAAAGTCGGAGACCGTCAGAGCATCTCGGATGAGAGAATCGGGATCGGTGAAAAAGTCGTGTTTGTTTTCGTCGGCGGCGTCGTATTGCTCCTTGGTCGTCTTGTCGAGAGTCACGCCGTCAAAGAACGCTACGCCTTTGACATGGGTATCGGTGTTGTTTTGACCGCCTTGCCCCAGCCAAAGCTCGAGATAGACGTCGTTGTTGCGGAATTGATTGGCTTGGATAAAGAATTCGATCGTACTCCATTCGCCGTCGGTGACGATGCTCTTTTCGATGTAGGGCTCGCTGTCGTTGGAGCCGTCCGTCAAGGCGAGCGTTGCGCCGACGCCGTCGACGTTGACGGTACGCACTTTGACGGAGATCCTGTAATAGCTGTCGTTGCCGCCGAACAGGCGCATCGCCGTCGAGCTGCGGTAGCCGTATGCGGTCGCCTTCTTGTTGTTGATCATCAACATTTTGGTGCCGACGGTGCCTTCCGCGACGGTGACGTCGACGTCGCCGTTGTGAGCCGTAACCGTCGGGGTGACGGAGCTGTCGATGATGCCCTTGCTGACATAGGAAGAGGAGGAGGTCGCGTTGCCGCCGTCGCCTCTGCCCGCCATGCCCGTCCACTTGGAAGCGCTGTAAGGCGCAGTCGTTGTGGTCGAGTAGTCAAACTCGCCGTCCGAGACTTTCATCGTATATTTGGCGGTGGTATCGTCCACGGTCAGATCGTCGAAATCGGCTTCGGTGAACGCGGTCTCGCCCTCCTCGACGTCGGAGAGGTTCTCCAGCTTGACTTCGTCAAAGTAGGCGTAGCCTTGAGTCATTGCGCCGCCGACCTTGTTCCCGTCGCCGAGCGACAGCACTACGGTGATGTTCTGCGAAGAGATGTCGGAGGACTCGATATAGACGGTGTAGAGGACCCAGGCCTTGTTGGTGTCGATCGCCTTGAACGCAGCATACGCGCCGCCGTTGACATAGACGTACGCGCCGCGCGCGGCGTCGCCGCCTTCGATGTCGGTGTAGACCCAGAAAGTCAGCTTGTAGTAGGACGAAGCCGCAAGCGAGACGGACGCCGACGTGTACTTGTAGACGGTCGGAACCTTGTTGTAGATCATAAGGATGTTGTCGTCCTTTGCACCATCGGGCTTGCCGGGAGAAGCCACGTTGCCGTAGGCGTCCCTGTTGTCGCTGTACGAATTTTGTTCGACGCTGATGACGCCGGCGATCAGATTGTCGGAGCCGCCGGGCGTAGAGTTGGAGCCGCTGGAACTGCCGCGCGCGCCCGTCCAATTGGAGGGAGTGAGCGGGTAGGTGCTGCCGGTCGTTTTGCCGAACGTGCCGTTGGTGAAGAGAAGGTCGCTGTCGGTCTCCGCGCTCGGGATGTCCTCGGTCGGGGTGTCGTCATCGCAAGCGGCAACGCCCAGGAGGAGGACAACGCAGAGCATCAGCGAGACCAAAGCAAGGCACAATCGTCTTTTTGTTTTCATTTAACCACCTTTTAAGTAGATTATTTGTCTATTATAATATTTTTCTTTTATTATAACAAAAATATTATAATCAATGCGCGATAAAAAAGCAATTAAATAGCGATGAAAAATTGACGATCCCGAGCGTTTCCCTCCGGGACGCATTTTGCGATCGCCGGACATACCTGACGGTACGCATATTTTTTCTCGGCGCGCCGTCTTGCGATCGTCGATACGACTGCGGAGGGCGCTTTGCGGCAGGGCGCGGAGAGGGGTAAGAGGCGGCATGAGGATGTCGCGTTGAAACCGATATCCTGTTCGTCGACTTTGTGCCGCTGAGGTCGATGCGGGCGTCAGGCGGTGCGGCTTGATCCGGATCGTAAATCGATGCAAAATTTGCGATACGTATGCGGTTTCAGATCATTTTTTGCCGCGCCGCGGCAACTAGATCGCGCCGCATAGCCGCCAGCAATACCAGCGTCGCTTTGGCTTTGAGTGATGAAAGCGCTTCTTTGAGCAGCATGAAGATCCCCAAAACAGCCAAAAATATGCCGAATGCCCTCGACAGAGCGCGGTCGTCTGAGCCGCACGCAAGCAGCGAAAAGAGCGCGCACACCGCGCCGGCGGGCAGAGCGATAGGCGCGATCGCGTCTTTTTGGAGCAAACCGTTTTTTGCGTGGACGACGAGCGCGGCTGCCGCCATGGGCACGAAACCCATCAGATTGATCGCCGCCGCGGTCTTTTGAGGAATGTGCGCGAACATGGTCATCAGCGGGATGAGCAGCGTTCCGCCCCCGAGTCCCATGCCGCCCAACACGCCGCCGGCGAAACCGATCGTAATGAGGACGAGCGTATTCACAGCGAGAGTTTTAGCCCTGCTGCGATCATAAGGGCGTAAAATAGCGCGGACAACCGAGAGGAACTCGTCTTTTTGAGCAGCAGAGAGCCGGCTATGCCGCCGACGATAATGCCCGCGCACGCGGGCAGCAGTACCGAAGGGGATACCGCGCCCTTGGCGAGATAGACCGCTCCGCTGATCGCCGCGAGCGGCGCGATGATGGCAACCGCGGTTGCGTGCGCCTTTTTGGCGGGAACGCCGGCGAGAGTGAGAGCGGGGACGGCGATCATGCCGCCTCCGCCTCCGAACAAGCCGTTTGCCGCGCCGACCGCGACGCCTGCCGCGGCGGAAAATATGCCGCCGTATTTGCGTTTTTTGGTCAAAATTTCCATATTGGTAGTGTGCGCGGCGAGGCGGTATGTATGCTCGGATGCACATATCGAATATGAAAGAGCGCGGATATTGTCTCATTTGCCGCGGCGCATACGTACATATGCTCATATGCGCCGTTTGTCGCAAAAGGGCGGCTCATATGTTCCTCGTTTCAATGAAAAGGCGGTCATATCGGCATGATATGCGCCGTTTCGTTCATATCGCGGCGCGGCGCGAATATCGTATCTTGAGGTGAAGATGGAGACGACTGCAAGAGCGCTCGCCGAGGCGCGTTACATTCTCGATACCGGCTGCACGCTGAGAAAGTGCGCGGCATTCTTCGGCGTTGGCAAAAGCACCGTGCATGCCGACGTAACGACCAGGCTGAGGCGGATGGATGAACAGCTGTTCCTAATGGTGTCGAAAGTGCTTGAACGCAACCTTGAGGACAGACATATCCGAGGCGGCGAAAGCACGCGGAAAAAATATCGCGCCTTGAAGTCAAAGCGCGAATAACAAACACGGACGCCTTAAATCATTGATGAGGTTGCCACAAATTGTTGCGTTCGGGATGAAAGAGCGCGCTCATCATCAACTTCTTGGCGTCGGGTGAAACGCTCTCGGCGGTCTCTATCAGTTTTTTGACGTCCTCGCGCCCCGTGTGTTTGTCTTCGGGGCAGGGATTGAAGACGACGGGCAGCGACAGCCTGCGGCACAGCCCCGACAGGTACTTCTCTTCGACATAGACGAACGGGCGGATCAGCGTCACTCCGGTGCGGCTCATATACGACTTCGGCGCAAAAGTGGACAGCCTTCCTTCAAACAGCAGCGACAGCAAAAACGTGCCGAGGACGTCGTCGGCGTGATGGGCGAGCGCGAGTTTGTTGCATCCCGCCTCGATCGCGGCGTTGTTGAGCGCGCCGCGGCGCATCTTGGAGCAAAGGCTGCACGGAGAGGACTCCTTGCGCCGCTCAAAGATGATCTCGGCGATGTCCGTCTTGACGACGGTCAGAGGAACGCCGATGTCATCGCACCAGTCGCGAAGCGCTTTGACTTGGGCGGGGTCGGTGTCCTTGAAGCCCATATCGATGTTGATCGCGCGCAGTTCGAATTTTTCGGGCGCGAATTTTTTGTACGCGGCGAGCACGGCGAGCAGGGCCGTACTGTCCTTGCCGCCGCTTACGCCGACGGCGATGCTGTCGCCGTCGGCGATCATTTCGTAGTCGTTGATCGCCTTGCGCGTGAGCGCGAGTAATTTTTGCATATTGATATTGTAGCGGAAAT
>CALWKU010000040.1 GCA_944381345.1 uncultured Christensenellaceae bacterium | reverse complement strand
CAGACAACCCCCGAATCTTCTTCTCCGGCTCAAAAACTCAATGGTACTCCCTCGCAGCAAACTTTACCCTCCCGGATAACGTCGAGGTCTGCTTTGAAACAAAACCCGTCCGCTCTTAACCCCCCTTTCACAAAATAAACATCTTATATCCGATACCGATAATTTGGCGGAGCGCTTTGTTTACGCTCCGCCGAACGGTTTTTCGATCGTGATCAATATTCAAACGGATCTTCGGGCGGATTGACGGAATTGTCGTTGCTGTCGCCGTCGTCGCGTGATCCGCCGTCGGAGAAACCCTCGAATACGTCTTCGCGCGGATCAAAAGGTTTTGTTTCTTCTGCCTTCTTGATCGTGACTTTTGCGAGCTTGTTGCGCCCGACGGACATCAAGACGACCGCCGCTATCACCGCCGCGAGAACGATCGCAAGGCGGGTATATACACCCGCTTCGGCGTGCGACTGCTGAGCGGCAACGGACGCCTGCTCGGGTGCGGTCGAAAGCACTTCGTCGAGTATTGCGGCATTGTCGGGCGACAGCATGACTGCGACCGTATCGGCGACGGCGTTCAGCCGTGTTCCCAAGATCTTCTCTCCGTCGTCGCCGATGCGGGAGATCATGTTCGCGTATGTATCCCCGCTCGTGTTGTAGACGTTCTCCATTCCGTCGATCTCTGTATAGAAAGAATTGGTGTCGCTTGACCAATCGAGCGACAAAAACGACACGGTCGGGATCCCGCGGCTCATCGTGAACAGATTGTCGCCGTACATGCCGATGTGCGTATAATCGTTGGGCTGGTTCTCTATCATCGTCGCCGCGACCGCGTGAGTGTTGCCCGGCACAGGGCGGAAAGTGTCGCCTCCGACGGTATTCGCCGCCGCATAAAACGCGTCGTTGAAATCGGTTTCGACCTCTGCGGAGTAGATATAATTGTATGTGCCGCCGCCGAGACGGTTGAGATTGACGACAAGGTCGGGCGCGTCATGATCCGCCAACAGCTCGCGTATCCCGTTGTTGGAGAATTGAGAGCAGCCGACGAAAGCGAACACGATGTCGTATTGCGTCTCTGCCCCCTTCAGTCTGTCGGCTATCGCCAACGCGGTCGCAACCGAGGTCGCGCTGCCGTATGCCCCTTCGCCGCCGAGCAGCACGGAAGAGACTTGCCCCGTCGAGAGATCGATGTCGGATACGGGTATGCCTGCGCTGTTGTCGTATGCGGCGACTATCCAGATCGTGCCCTTGCTCTCGCTTTCCGCAACTCTTGTCCAGACGCCGTTGTAGCCTTTTTTCAACCGGGATTGATCGTAGACGTCGTTGAATTCAAATTCCTCGATCTTTCCGGAATAGCCCATCTCGCCCATCTTCTTGCCGATATATTCGTCCAGAAAGATCCGATCGTTTGCGATTGTCGAAGCCGAAGCGACGCTGATGGTCTCCTCGTATTCGCCGCCTCCGGGCTGTTTTTCGGATACGCTGCCCGAAGTCCGCACAGGGTATTCCTCGCTGATCTCCTCTGTCATCTTAACGACGTCGAGCGACGTTTCAAACTCTATCGCCTCTATTGCATAGCGCGAGGTGTCGCCGCCCCTTTCGCAGCCGGCAAAGAGAAAGCATAATGTAACGATAGCAAACACGGATACGAAAATTTTAACCATTTTGTTTTTCATATCCACCTCACACAAACAGTACCGGCATACAAAGCCATACCGACAGCGATGAGATCGCACACCAGGCGTTGCCTTTGCCTGCATAGCGTATAAAATACAGCAATTGCACGCCCATGACCGCGAGAGCAAACAGCGGCTCTGCGATGGACGAACATAGCGTCGCGTACATCGGCTCGAACAGCCAGATCAGCGACAGCAGCGCCTTGCCTGCGCACAGCGCGATCATCGCGCAATCGGCGACGGTACGGTATTGCATTATGGTGATGCGCTTGCCGCAACAGAAACTCAGATTACGGCTGAGATTGACGTAGATCATCCGCGCATAAACCGTGTACAGCGCAAAGCATAACAGTCCGAGGATCAATCCGACAAAGACGATCATCACCTTGACGTTGCCGAGCGCGCTCAACATGGAGCCGTACTCGTTGAAGTACATCAGGTCGTACAGGTCGGTGCAAGTTTTCCATGTGCTTGCCGTGATCGCTGTGAACGTCGCTATGCGCAGCGCCCATGCCTGCCATGTCGACGGCATTCGCGTATTCGGCACGGGATTTGAAGTGTAATAAGCGTTCATCTTACCTCTCTCTTGTTCACGGCGGTCAACTTTGCGACAGCGAGCCGCAAGGCGTTCTCGTCCGATATCACGCCGCTTTTGAATTTGTATTCCAACTCATAGAGATATTCGATCTGCTCTTTGAGTTTGATCACATAGCCGGAAACGCTCTTCTTGCGATCCCTGATTATTCTGCGCGTAGTTCGCACGCTCGATTCGGTCGTACCGAGAGCGGCGGCAAGCGCCTTGTCGTCGAGCGAACTGATCGCGCAATGAAACGTCTTGCGAAAGGTCGACGTCAGCATCGCCAATATCCGTGCCGCCGGCTCGCCCTTGGAGCGCATACCCGCAAGCATACCCAGCGCCTTGCGGATGTTGCCCTCGTCGAACGCGGACGCGAGCATATATCCGCGGTAGTCCGCGTCGGGCGCGACCAACGCCTCGACCGCCTCCTCATCTATTCTTCCGCCGTCCGCATAATCGCACAATTTTGCGACTTCGACGGCGACTCTTCCGTAATTCAGGTTGCAATACGCCGCGAGTTTGTCTATCGCGGCACGCGAGATCGTACATCCCCTTTTGCCCGTCTCTACTGTGACGGCGCGCTTCATTTCGTCGAGCGTCGCCGACGTACATTCCACGATAGCCGGATAACCCCCCAGCCCGTCGTAGGCGTGCGGCGTGTCCTCGAGGATGAGTACGCTGTCCAAGTTGGGCATCGCGCAATACGCGGACAGAATCTTTTTTTCGTCGTCGGACAATTGTCTCGATCGCCTGCGCACGTACAGCACTCGCTTGCCTCCGGTAAGAGTCGTTGTCTCCGCCGCAGAGACTATATCCGCCACCGACGTCTCGTCGCCTAATTCGTCATAGTTGAACTCTCTGTCCTCTGGCGGTAGCGCAGACAATATCTTGTCGACGACCGCACGCGTCATAAAGCCGTCTCCGCCCTTGAGCAAGTAACAGGGCGCGAGTCCTTCAATCGGACGTTCGATAAATTCGACGGCTCTCATTCAAACCTCCATTTGGCGATTTTCTTTATTTTACCACTATTTAAGCCAAACGTAAAGTCGGACGGCACCGAATTTTGAACATAACTCAAATAAGCATTGTCGCAGACAACGACTTGCTCGTCCGTTTGCGCGTAAAAAGACTCGGCGCAGACGACTATGTCCGCCGCTGCGGCAAACGCTCCCTCCTCGTTGGCGTCACGATCCACAAACACTTTGACTCCTTCAAAATAGACCGCTATCCCGCCGTCGTCAAAATAGACCGCCGTTTCATCATCCGTCACCTCGGGAACTACGAGGTCGATACCGGCGCCGTGATCGACGTGGACGTCGGTACACAACCGCCCTCGGTATGACTTGAACAGTATCCCGACCGCCCACACGTCGCCGCTGTCAAACCCACGCTTTGCAAGCGTCAGTTTTTCTACGTTTTCGAGCGCCAAGATCTCCTGCACCTCCAACAAAAACTCCGCGTCCAGCTCTCCGTCTGCGGCGACGTAGGCGTGCCCGTTGTCGTCCACGAACACGACGCCCGTCGTGTTCGTCGTCGAAAAACAGATCGCCCTTTCGGGGTATATCCACCGCTCCGCCGACTGCGCGACGATGAGTACAAAGAAACATACTATCAACACCGACGCCAAAATTATCTTTGCCTGGATATGTATGAAACCGAATCTCGAGATGAAGATCAAAAGCGCAAAGTAGATGACGAACGTATACCACTCCAACGAAAACTCTATCGTCGCCATATGTATACCTGCGCATGCTTGCACTATCAATACCATTGCGGTGAAAAACAAAGACACCGCCGACAACACCCACCCCATATACGGAACGAAAGAGACTGCAAGCGCCAACAAGAACACGGGAAAGGCAAACGTTACCAAAGGCATAACGGCGAGATTCGCAAGCAAAAACACGAGCGATGTCGCTCCGAACGTATGCACGGTGATGGGCAGCACTCCTATGTTGGCAGAGATCGTGACAGACAAAGCCGCCGCCAATGCTTTGGGGCAATGCAATTTTACAAAACCCTTTTCTATGCTTTCGTTGAACAATACGATGCCGTACACCGCAGCATAACTCATCAAGAACCCGAGAGTAAACAGCGAATATGGTGAAAAGATCAATGTGGCGGCAGCCGCAAGCGACAGCGACGACAGCGCATCGTATCTGCCTCCGACTACTTTTCCCGCCTCCAAGATCACAATCATCACAATAGAGCGCACTATTGACGGCGCAAAGCCGCATATCGCGCCGAATCCAAACAGCACTGCGACGAGCAGCGGAAAACTCGCCCGTTGCGACAGCCTTAATTTGCGGAACAGCCACCCGACGGTCGCCGCCAACATCACCACGTGCAGCCCCGACACGGCGAGCAAGTGCGCCGTACCGCTGCTCTCGAAGTCGACGCGGACGCCTTCGCTCATCACGTCCTTGTAGCCGAACAGCATAGCGTATACAAATTCTCCCGTATCCTCGCGCATATTGCCGTTCAGCTTGTCGGCGACTGAAAGACGTATCTTGTCGAACATATCTTTCTCGGCGCCGATCACCTCGAAATTGGGCTCTCCGTCAGGCAATACCGCCTCGATATGGTAGTACCGCCCGCTCGCAAACGACGACATGGCGTATCCGTCGCCGAGATTTGGGATCGTACCGAATACCTCTGCGATAAAGACGATCACGTCACCCTCTTTGAGTTCCGCGCCGTCCGCACCCAGCGTCAATTCTCCTTTCCCTTCCAGCTTTACGCCGTCGGCAATTATGTTGTCGACAATGATCGGCTGCTGTCCCGCGATCGAACCGTCCAACGACGTCGCGTTGCCCGAACTTATCCTTGCTGTCACCGGGATATTCTCGGCGTAAAACGCTTTTTCCTCAACGTTCTTCGCCGCGGCGAACGATCCGACTATCCCGAGAACGGCGCCCACCGTGACGCACGCGAAAAATGTCGCCGCGCTCCTCTTTTTGACCAAAAAACATACGGCGACCGCCGCCGCAGGCAACACGGCCGTAAGCACGGACAAGACCGCCGTATCCGTCAATAAGTAAGAACATATCCCGCAAATCACTCCGAGAAGCGCTGCGGGAAATATGCGCAGATTGAACAGCTTGAACTTATTATTTTTTGTCACCGAATCTCTTCTCGTATTCCTCGACGGCTTGCGAGATGACCTCGAGCGTGCGCTCGCGCCCGAACAATTGCAAAACTTTCATCGTCTTGCCTTCAAGCTGTTTATAGACGCCGAAAAAGTGTTTTATCTCCTCGATGATGTGCGGAGGCAGGTCGGACACGTCGCGGAAAACGTTCCACGTCGGCTCCTTGAACGGCACCGCGATGACCTTGATGTCCTCGGCGCCCTCGTCGATCATCAATATGTGTCCGATCGGATAACATCTGACGAGCGACATGGACGAGATCTCCTCGCTGCACAGCACCAATACGTCGAGCGGGTCGCCGTCGTCGGCATATGTGCGCGGAATAAAACCGTAATTGGCGGGATAGTGCGTCGACGTGTATAAAATGCGGTCGAGAATGAGCATTCCCGTCTCCTTGTCCACCTCATATTTGTTCTTGCATCCCTTGGGAATCTCGATCACGGAAATAAAATCTTCGGGCGTGATGCGCTCCGGCGAAATGTCGTGCCAAATGTTCATAATTCCTCCCCGCCGCCTGCCTTGCGGCTCCTCTTGAATACGATTATACTATACTTCGCGCCGAATTGCCATAGTTTTGGATATTTTTTCAGTCATTTTATTGCCAAAGCCGATCTTTTGTGCTAATATAATAAAGCAAATCGCGCCGAAGTGGTGGAATTGGCAGACGCGCCGGACTCAAAATCCGGTGATGGCGACATCGTGCGGGTTCAAGTCCCGCCTTCGGCACCAACAAGCCCGAGCACTCCTGCTCGGGCTTTTGCGTGTGGCGATGCGAGGCTTGGAACCCGCACAAACGACTGCGTCGTTTCCGTGTGCTGCACGCTCGCGCACCGCTTTGCGGTGTCCCCTGTCGGCGGTCCCTGTAAGGCAAGTCCCGCCTTCGGCACCAGACCGGAATAATACGAACCAAGAAGACGATTCAAGGTTCGTATTATTTTTTGCAAGAGATTATTTCGGCGTCATTGTCCGCTTGGATCAGCACCTCTGAATTTGCGCTTTTTCGGTCGGCTTAGGTTAGCATAGTTCCTCGCGGACGTCAACGGCAGCAAAATCGTCGCTTAAAACAAATAGTGTCCATAAAATTATGTAGACACAATCGTTACAAAGTCGTATATTAACAAAAAAGGAGATAAAGCCGAAGCAAGGCGACGTTTAAGCGGCTGAAGACCGTCTGCCTCCCCCTGGAGGCGCGCGAAATCGGACAAACTCTTTCCGTCTACACCGCCGAGGCGCGCATAAATAAGGCTAACCGACTGCTCGGCTGCGCGGACAAATTTCTCGCTGCGATCAGCGCCTATCTGTGCTTTTCGTATCAAAGCCACTTTTCGCACACGTTCAAAAAGCTGACGGGGCGCACGCCGGCGGATTTCCGCGCGCACGCTCGTCAATAACTCAACAAAACGCGCCCGACCTTTCGATCGGACGCAGACGTTTCGACTCCGGAGCGAGGCTGCGCGCCTCGCTTTTTTGTTTACCTTTTTTCACTGCGGCAAGGATATGCCGCCTTTATCGTTGCGCTTTGCCGCACGGAACATCAACTCGACCATCACGAGCATAAGCGCTACGAACGCCAACAGATAATACGGCATGATCTCAAAGCCTATGCTGTCGCCGAGCAGCCCGAACAGCGGCGGCATGAACGTAGCGCCTATATATGCGCACGCCATTTGAATGCCTATGATCGCGCCCGAATTTTCCTGTCCGAAATTGCCGGGCGTGGAGTGGATAATGCACGGATAGATCGGCGCGCAGCCCAGCCCGATGATCAGGAAAGCGGCGATGGCAAGCCCCTCTCCTCCTACCGGCAGCGCAAGCAAAATTATCCCGACGAGCAGCACCGCCGAACCCGCCAGGATCATCTTTCGGTCGCCCAATTTGTCCGTGACAAAGCCGGAAACGAGCCTGCCGGCGGTAATCCCGATATAAAACAGCGACGCCAATCCGGCAGCCGTCTCGGCGTCGATGCCTTTTGCTTGAACAAAGTAAGTGCTTGCCCAGCCCATCGCCGTCGCCTCGGCGGCGCAATAAGCGAAAAATCCGATCAGCAAAAAGGGCACGCCTTTGATCCTGAGCGCCCCGACGACGCCGATACTGTTTTGCCGCGCGGCGTCCGACGCTTTTTTGTTGACCTTCCACGCGGACAGCGTCGCCAACAATACCGCCGCTATACCCAATTGTACAAACCCGACGATGCGATAGCCGTCGTGCCACCCCGATGAGGTCAGCGCATAGCTCATTACGAACGGACTGACGATCGTTCCGACGCCCCAAAAACAATGCAGCCAGCTCATATGCTTGGACGCATAGTGCAGCGCGACATAATTGTTGAGCGCGGCGTCGATCGCCCCTGCGCCAAGCCCGTACGGGATCGCAAACACGATAAGCATCCAAAAACGATCGGCAAACGAAAAACCGAACAGCGCCGCCGCGGTCAAAAACACGCTGATCACCGTGACCCACTTCGTACCGAGTTTGCGCGTCAGCCTGTCCGACAATAGACTTGACACGATCGTACCGCCCGAGATGATCATCGTCACGATGCCCATATACGACACCGGCACGCCGAGATCGGCGTGCATCGCCGGCCAACCCGAGCCGAGCAGCGAGTCGGGCAAACCGAGGCTGATGAAAGCCAAGTATATCAAAGCAAGCAAAAAGGAATACATCGCCTCACCTCGCGGGACATACGCCCGCGTCCGCCGATATTTTACCCTATACAAAAGCCAAAGTCAATCTCACGCCCGCACTTTGTCAAGCAAAAGCGTTGCAAACTTTGCGTTGAGATCAAAATTTAGGTATATGTGTTGATAAAATGCATATTTATAAAACATAATCGAGCGGCCGTACCGCGCCTTTTTGCCGTCGGCAGATCCGATGTTTTCGTCAAAAACGCGCGCACCCCTTGCTCTCGCGCTCTTTGATGTGCTATAATTCCGACATGAACATCCCGTCAGATCCCGTAATGCTGTTGTCCGCGGTCAATATGCTTTTGCGCGACCGCTACCCTTCTCTTGACGAACTTTGCGCCGCCGAGGGTCTTGACAAGGAGGCAATCGAAGCGACGCTCGCCGCAATCGATTACCGCTACGACCCCGAAGCCAATCAGTTCGTCTGAAAATATTCATTTTACCGTTTTTATGCACGCAATTTTGCATAAAAGCGCCTTTTCCGCGCATACGCATAAATATTTTGAACAATTGCGCCAAATCGCTTGCATAAATATGCGGAGCGCATTATAATGGTTGCACATTCCAAAAGAGGAGATAAGATATGAAAAAGACATCTATCATTATCGTAGCAACCCTGCTTGTCGTCGCCAGCCTCGCGCTTTGCTTCGCCGGCTGCGACAGCAGAAATTTGGCGACCGAGAGCATAGACGACATCAAAGCTTCCGGAGAACTTGTTGTCTCAACAAGCGCAAATTTCCCTCCCTTTGAATACAAAGAGGGCAGCGAATTTGTCGGTTGGGATATGGATATCGCCAGATATTTCGCAGCCAAACTCGGCGTTAAACTTGTCGTCGTCGACACCGACTTTGACGGCGTCCTTTCCGGAGTCGCGGCAGGCAAAGCGCACATCGGTATGGCGGGCATTTCCCAAAACCCTGAGAGAGACAAAAATCTCGATTTCTCAGATGATGTTTTTGACAGTTCTCAGATGATCATCATCCGCAAGGGCGATACAAGGATTCAAGATGCCTTCGATCTTGAAGGCATGATTGTCGGCGCACAAAGCGCAACCGTAGGTTACGACCTTGCCAACATGAAGGAATCGTGGGCTTACGAACTTGACGAAAACGGCAATGCCATTCTTGACAAACCCATCCTCGGCAAACCGCAAAAAGCCAACCCTTATCCCACCGGAGCCGAAGCCATCCTCAATTTGATCAGCGAAAATGTTGATGCGGTCATCTTGGACAAATATCCGGCAGAGACTATCTGTGCGATGTACCCCGATCAAGTCGAGATTCTTTCCGAACCCATCTTCGAGGACAAATACGCTTTTGCGGTCGCTGAGGGCAACACCGAGCTTGCACAATGGATCAACGATACTATTGCCGAGATGAAACAAAACGGCGAATGGGACAAAATCACAAATAAGCACTTCGGTTCGACCGACGAAGAGTGATTTGCTATCGGTCTTAATTGGTCACGGCGAAAGCAAGCTTGTTTGAGCTTGCTTTTGTTCGCCAAGGAGGCACTATGAACAACTCGATGAAATTTAATTTGTCGTTAATCTTCAACAAGGACGCGCTCACCACCCTCGGTGAAGCGTACGGATGGACCATATTCATCACCGTATGCGCGTTGATTATCGGCATCATCTTGGGCACGCTGATTGCCGTCTGCAAAGTCATTCCCAAGACCAACACATTTACCAAAGTCTTGGACAAGGTCGCGTCTACATATGTGGCGATCTTTCGCGGTACTCCTTTGACCGTGCAATTGTTCATATTCAGCTATATAATCTTTACCGGCGTAATCATCTTTAACAGGCTCGTAACGCCTTATATGATAGCTGCGGTAGGGTTCGGTTTGAATTCTGCGGCATATGTCTCAGAAATCTTCCGCGCCGGAATTCTGAGTGTCGACAAGGGGCAAATGGAAGCGGGACGCGCGCTCGGTCTGAGCTACGGCAGAACTATGATGTCTATCGTGCTGCCGCAAGCGGCAAAAAACATCATCCCCCCGCTCGGCAACGAGGCGATCACCTTGGTCAAAGACACGTCTGTCGCGTACATCATAGGCGTAACAGAATTTTTCACCGCTATCAAAAGCATCGCTTCCAGCACTTACAACGTCATCACTCCGTACATCTTCTCTGCGGTCGTCTACTTCGTCACCGTGCTGATCATGACGCTGTGCCTCAACAAACTCGAAAAACGTCTTAGGAGGAGCGACGCAAGATGAGCGAACAGATCATTCAACAAAACCCCGTCCTCATCTCCACCCGCGGGCTGACCAAGCGTTTCGGGAGCAAAGACGTACTCAAAGGCATAGACTGCGACATCCGCGTCGGCGAAAAGGTCGCGGTCATCGGTCCTTCGGGCAGCGGCAAGAGCACGTTCCTGCGCTGCCTCAACCTGCTCGAACTGCCGTCGGGCGGCGTCGTC
>CALWKU010000039.1 GCA_944381345.1 uncultured Christensenellaceae bacterium | reverse complement strand
GGGCACGAGCCCGGTTGGGCCGCGCCTCTCGCGCTTGTTCGCCGCCAACCTGCACCATTCTTCGCCGTTTGATAAAGCTCGTTTGGGCATCTTTGTGCCTCTCGGAACGCTCAGGTACCATTGAGGTACACCTCGCAACCCTTTCGGCGCAAATCTGCACCAAGTCGCTCGCTTAAAGCTGCTTGGTTGCGTTTATCTAATCGGATCTTTGACGGCTATTTATAAGTTTACTATTCGCATATAAAAGTCGAACCGAAAGTTGTTTTTACGGACAGGGTCACAGCCGCGCAAATTCATCCCGAATTTGAAAAATTTTTCAAATCGCTAAATTTGCTATTTTCTCTTGCGCATTAAAGAATCTGAAACTATTCGTTTCAATTCCTAAATATCAAAGTTTGATAAAAATCAATTAGACGAACGTAATAAAGCAGCTTTGAGCGTGATTGTTCCGCACCGTAAAGCTGGCGCGGAATGTGAAGGCTGCTTTCAAACGTTTTGCCTATACGGAGCGTTGTGGTATAATTGGTGTATGTACATAGAAAATGCGCGAAAACCCAAGGGTTTCTTGGGGCGGATAATGTTGACTAGGATGAACAGGGGAACGCATGCGCGGCTTGCCGAGTGGGCGCTCGGACTGTTCGAGCAGGGTGGGATGACGCTTGACGTCGGGTGCGGAGGCGGAGCTAACATTGCGCGGATGATTGCACGCGGCGGCAAGGTGTGGGGGTTGGATTATTCTCCCGTCAGCGTGGACAAGAGCCGACGTCTAAACCGCAGGGCGGTTAAGGCGGGATTGTGCGAGATAGTACAAGGCGACGTGACGGCGATGCCTTTCAATGACGGCGCGTTTGACGCGGTGACGGCGTTTGAAACGGTGTATTTTTGGCAGCCGATCGAGGTCGCGTTTGCCCAAGCATACCGCGTAGTTAAAAAGGGAGGCATATTCGGCGTGTTTAACGACGCGGACGGAAGCGGAGAGCCGAGCGGCAACGCCAAAAAGCTAAACCTGAGGATATACACCCCGGACGAGTTGACTTCTTTGATGAAGGGCGCGGGCTTTGACAAAGTGGAAACTTTCCGCAACGGCGAGTTTGTCGCCGTAATCGGCAAAAAGCATTGATGGCGATCATATTATCGCATATTCTTAATTATTTTTTAGTATTTTACATAATTCTTTGAAACATCGCGCGATCGCCGACTTCAAGCGGACCGGTCAGATATCGAACGCCCGCGCGAGCCGCCGCGTGCGCTCGTACGAAAATTTGCGTGCGCAGGGGCGCATTTTCTTGCAAAATTTATTTCGTTGTAATAAAATATACGCATAAACTTTTTGCTCGAGGCAAACGTATATGATAGTTATTCTAAAACCAAACACTCCCAAGAGCGAGATAGACGCGCTGATTGACAAGATCACAGGTTTCGGCGTTCAGGTCAGTCCCGTCATCGGTACGGAATTGAGCATTCTCGGTCTTGTGGGCGACACCAGCAAGATAGATCCGACGCAGATAGAGGCGAACCGCAACGTAGACAAGGTTCTTCACGTCGCCGAACCGTTCAAGAAAGCAAACAAGATGTTCCACCCCATGCCGACCGTCGTCGACGTAAACGGCGTCAAGGTGGGCGGCAAGCAGCTTGCGGTCATCGCGGGACCGTGCTCCGTCGAGACGGAGGCGCAGATCGTAGGCGTGGCGAAGGACGTCAAGGCTGCAGGCGCGAATATGTTGCGCGGCGGCGCGTTCAAGCCTCGTACGTCTCCGTACGCGTTCCAGGGGCTGAAATACGAGGGATTGGAGCTGCTCAAAGAGGCGCGCGAGGCGACGGGGCTGCCCATCGTCACCGAGATCATGTCTCCTTACGACATCGACAGATTCGTTGCCGACGTCGACGTCATCCAGGTCGGCGCACGAAATATGCAGAACTTCGATCTGCTTCGTCTGCTCGGTCAGACGCGCAAGCCCATCCTGCTCAAACGCGGGCTTTCGGCTACGATCGAAGAATGGCTGATGGCTGCCGAGTACATCATGGCGGGCGGAAACGGTCAGATAATTCTGTGCGAAAGAGGCATACGCACTTTCGAGACATACACGCGCAATACGCTCGACCTCAGCGCGATCGTTGCGGTCAAGAACCTTTCGCACCTGCCGATCATCGTCGATCCGTCGCACGCGACCGGCAAATGGTGGATGGTCGAGCCTTTGGCGCGCGCTGCGGTCGCGGTCGGCGCGGACGGACTTATCATCGAGGTACACAACGATCCGGCGCACGCGCTGTGCGACGGCAATCAATCGATAAAGCCCGCGGTCTTTGCCGACGTGATGAAGCAGATCAAGGGCATCGCCGACGTCGTCGGCAGAGAGGTCAGATGATCACGCTGACAGTGGGGCTGGGCGAGCGCAGCTATGACATAGTCTGCGGGCGCGGCTTGCTCTCGAACGCCGGCGACATCGTCGCTCCGCTCGGCAGGGCGGGGCGCAAGGTGTTTGTTTTGACCGACTCCGACGTCGCGCCGCTGTGGCTTGGCAAGACGGTCGCGTCGCTCAGAGCGGCGGGACTCGACGTGTCGTCGGGCACGCTTCCCGCGGGCGAAAAGACCAAGAGGTTCGATTCGCTGATGGCAGTCTATTCCATGTTCGCCGATGCCGGCTTGACCCGCAGCGACCTCGTCGTCACGCTGGGCGGAGGGGTGATAGGCGATCTGGGCGGTTTTGCCGCGGCGACATATCTTCGCGGTTTAGACTTTGTTCAGATCCCGACTACGCTTTTGGCGCAGGTTGATTCGGCTGTCGGAGGCAAGGTCGCGGTCGACCTTCCGTGGGGCAAAAATCTTGCGGGCGCGTTTTGGCAGCCCAGGGCGGTGGTCGTCGATCCCGACGTACTCGACACGCTGCCGGACGATTATTTTTCGGACGGAATGGCGGAAGTGATCAAATACGGCTGTATCCGCGACAGAGATCTGTTCGCAAGGCTGGACGAGGCGGGGTCGAGAGAGGGGTTGCGCGTTCACATCGAAGAGATAGTGATGCGCTGCTGCGACATCAAGCGCGTTGTAGTTGAGCGCGACGAGCGCGACACCGGCGAGAGGATGCTGCTCAACTTCGGACACACTTACGGGCATGCGCTCGAAAAGTATTATAATTACGAAAAGATATCGCACGGTGCGGCGGTCGCGGTAGGTATGCGCACGATCTGCTCGATCGCGGAGCGAAAGGGGCTGACCGCAAAAGGCTGCGCGGACAAAATAACCGCGCTGTGCAACAAGTACGGTTTGAGCTGTCGGGACGACGCGCCTTACGACGAGGTCGTCGGAGCGATCGCAAGCGACAAGAAGAACTTGAACGGCGCGCTCAACGTAGTGCTTTTGCGCGACGTCGGCGACGGCTACGTTTACCCGACGGACGGAGGATTTTGGCTGTGAGCGCGTTGTTTTCGCCGTCCAAATTGACGGGCGCGGTCACCGTTCCGCCGTCCAAGAGCGTCGCCCACCGCGCGGTGCTGTGCGCGGCTTTGGCTGACGGAGAAAGCACGATCCGCAACCTTGCGATGAGCGATGATATTGCCGCGACGCTGTCCGCCGTCGGCGCGTTCGGAGCCGGGGTGAGCGGTACAGGCGGCGTACGAACGATACGCGGCACGCGCGGATTTGAAAGCGCGGTCGCGGATTGTGCTGAATCCGGATCGACGCTGCGCTTTTGCATTCCCGTCGCCTCGGCTTTGACGGACGGAGAGTGCCGCTTTGTCGGAAGAGGCAGGTTGGGCGCGCGTCCGTTGGACGAATACGAAAAGATATGGCGCTCCCGCAAGCTCGCCTGGCGCAACGACTCGGTCGGCGGCGCGCTCGACCTCACGGTCGGCGGCAGGTTGACGGGCGGCGAGTTCGAGATGAGAGGAGACGTCAGCTCACAATTTTTCAGCGGCATACTATTTGCGCTTCCTCTCGTCGGCGGCACGCTCAAAGCGACGACGCCGCTTGCGTCGCGCGCCTATGTGGATATGACGATCGCCGCGATGCGCGCATTCGGAGTAGAGGTGAAAGAAAGAGACGGCGTCTTTTCCGCGTCGGGCGCGTATGCGCCGTGCGACTTTACCGTCGAGGGAGATTGGTCGCAGGCGGCGTTCTTCGCGGTCGCAAACTTCATCGGTTCCAGCGTGGAGATATGCGGGCTCGACGGCGACAGCCTGCAGGGCGACAGGGCGATCGCGCCCATGCTCGAAAAGCTGAGAGGAGAGGGCGAACTTGTCTTTGACGGCGAACAATGCCCCGACATCATGCCCGTCTTTGCGCTTGCCTGCGCGTTGAGGGCGGGGCGGCGCACCCGCCTTGTCGGGCTGAAAAGACTGAGGATAAAAGAAAGCGATCGGCTCGACGCGACATACGCGATGCTGACTTCGCTCGGCGCGGAGGTATCGCGCGGCGGAGACGAGCTGACGATCGACGGCAGGGAGAGGCTGCGCGGCGGCAAGGTGTCGTCTTGCGGAGATCACCGTATGGCTATGACGGCGGCTATCGCGGCGCTCGCCTGCGACGGCGAGGTCGAGGTGGACGACGTCGGCTGCATGAGCAAGTCCTATCCCGACTTTTTGCAACAATACACACGGCTCGGAGGAAGAGTGAAATGAGTGCGACTTTCGGACAAAAATTCAGGATCACGCTGTTCGGCGAATCTCACGCCGACGCGATCGGCGTAGTAATAGACGGCGTTCCGGCGGGTGTGAAGCTCGACGAGGCGTTCATCGCCTCCGAGATGAGAAGGCGCGCGCCCGGCGGCGAGCTGTCCACCGCGCGCAAAGAGGCGGACGAGGCGCGCGTTCTCTGCGGAGTCAAAGACGGCGTCACCGAGGGCACGCCGATAGCCGCGGTGATCTTCAATACCGACGTCAGATCGTCAGACTATTCGCAGCTTGAGCGTCTGATGAGACCCGGACACGCGGACTACGGTTACTTTGTCAAATACGGCGGACACAACGACGTGCGCGGCGGCGGAGCGTCGTCGGGCAGGATGACCGCGCCGCTCGTTTTTGCCGGCGCGATAGCCAAACAGCTGCTTGCCGAAAAGGGAGTCAAGGTGGGCGCGCACATCGCACGCGTCGCAGATGTAAAAGATCAAAAATTCGGTATCCGTGTCGATGAAGCTCAATTTGAAAAGCTGCGCAGTATGCGCATTCCCGTACTTGACGCTGCGGTGGAAGAAAAGATGCGCGCGGCGATAGAGGCGGCTAAAGCGGACGGCGACAGCGTGGGCGGAGCGATCGAGTGCGCGGTCACCGGCGTTCCCGCCGGTGTGGGCGAACCTTTTTTTGAAAGTGTGGAGAGCCGCGTTTCCGCGCTCGCGTTTTCCGTGCCTGCCGTCAAGGCGGTCGCGTTCGGCAAGGGCTTCGAGGTCGCCGGAATGCGCGGCAGCGAGTGTAACGACGGCTATTTCTATGACGGCGGGGTCGTCGCTGCGCGCACCAACAACAACGGCGGCGTGATCGGCGGCGTCACCAACGGCATGCCGATAGTTTTCGAGGTGGCGGTCAAGCCTACCGCGTCGATTTTCAAGACGCAGCGCACCGTCGACGTGGTCGCAAAACAGGACGCCGAGCTTAATTTGAAGGGCAGACACGATCCTTGCATAGTGCCGCGCGCGATACCCGTGATAGAAGCGGTCGCGGCGATCGCCGTGATCGATCTTATGCGGTGAGATATGAGAGAACTTGACGAGATAAGACAGCAGATCAACGCGATAGACGCGCGGCTTGTGCCCCTGCTCGAAGAGAGGCTGCACGCGTCCGCCGACGTCGCTCTGTACAAAAAGGCGCACGGAATGGAGATATTTCAGCCCGAGCGCGAGCGCGCCGTGATAGAGCGCGCCGTGGGCATGCTGAAGGACAAGGGCTTGTCGCGCGGCGTCGCAGACATAGTCGCGTCCGTGATGGACGTGGGCAAGCTGTGGCAGCTCGCTACGATCTTCGAGGGTGGAGAGCGGTTGGAACGAGAGTCGTTCGACGCGGGCGCGCGCGTAGCCTACCAGGGCGTGCCCGGCGCGTTTTCGTCTCAGGCGGCGGAGAGCTATTTCGGCACGGCGGACAACGCCTCAGCCTATCCGACGTTCGGCGCGGTGATCGACGCGATAGACCGAGGCGAGGTCAAATACGGCGTATTGCCGCTCGAAAATTCCACTATCGGTTCCGTCGTCGAGGTCTACGACCTGCTTGCGGCGCGATCGATGTACATTGTGGGCGAAATATGGCAGCCGATACGCCATGCGCTGATAGGCGTCGGGGGAGCGCGGCTGTCGGACGTTAAGTTCGTTGTCTCCAAGGCGGAGGCGCTGGGGCAGTGCGCGGAGTTTCTCGAAAGGGGTGGCTGGGAGCAGATCCCGGCGTCCAACACCGCCGCCGCGGCGAAGTCGGTCGCGGAAAAGGGCGACAAGTCTGTCGCGGCGATAGCGAGCGAGAGCGCGGCGCGGCTGTATGGTTTGGACGTGCTGGCTTGTCCGGTCAACGACGTCATGGACAACTATACGCGCTTCATCATCGTCGCCGCGCATTTGACCGACCGCGACGCGGACAAGGTCAGCGTCAGCTTCGTCGTGGACAATGAGTGCGGCACGCTCCACCGCGTGCTGGGAATGTTTGCGCGGCTTGGCGTAAATATGTCCAAGATAGAGTCCCGACCGGACAAAAACAATCCCGCGAAGTACTATTTCGTCGCCGATCTCGAAGGGAACTGCGAGGGCAAGGAGATGCGTTTGGCGCTCGCGGCGGCAAAGACGATGACCCACGATTTCAAACTTTTGGGCGAATATCGCAAAGGGAGCATTTGACGGATATGTATTGCGTTATCGGCAAAAAGCTTACTCATACGCTGTCGCCGGAGATACACTCGGCATTCTTTGAGCTGACAAACAAGAGCGACGTCTATGAAGCGGTCGAGCTGACTCCCGAACAGGTTGCAAACGGCAGAGATTTTTTACTGCGCTACGACGGCGTAAACGTGACGATACCCTACAAGCAGACGGTGATGTCTCTGCTCGACGACATCTCGGACGAGGCGCGCGCGATAGGCGCGGTCAATACCGTCAAGCGCGAGGGCGGCAAGCTGTACGGTTTCAACACCGACCCGTACGGCTTTGAGGCAATGCTCGCGTCGAGAGGGATAGATCCCGCCGGCAAGAGCGCATACGTGTTGGGCTACGGCGGAGCGGCGCGCTCGGTGATCTATGCTCTGAACAGGGCGGGCGCGGACGTGACCGTCGTCAGCCGCGACCCCGAGAGGGCGAATGCGGACGGGCACGAGGCGGTGAGTTACGCTGAACTTTCTAAGAGGAGCGGTTATCTTCTTGTCAACTGCACGCCGATGGGGATGTATCCCGAGGTCGACGTTTCGCCCGTCGGCGACGACGTCGTCGAGAAGTTCGACGCGGCGGCGGATCTTGTCTACAACCCCGTGCTGACACGCTTTCTGCGCAGCGCGGTGACTATGGGTAAACGCGCCGTAGGCGGGCTGTATATGTTGGTCGCCCAGGCGATGGAGTCTCAGCGCATCTGGACGTGCGACGAGCGCGCCGCGACGCTGACAAAGACGGTCTACGACCGCGTTGCGCGGGGGTTTTTGCGCGACAGCGGCAACATATGGCTGGTCGGCATGCCGGGGTGCGGCAAGACGACTTTCGGGGCGTGGATCGCTCAAAAGACGGAGCGAGATTTCGTCGACGCGGACGCATACGTTCAGCATCTTTCAGGGATGACAATTGCCGAGATGTTCGAGCGCGGCGAGGATTTCTTCCGCGACGCCGAAAGCGAGGCGATCGCATGCCTCGCCTGCCGCAAAGGATTGGTGATAGCGACGGGCGGAGGCGCGGTGCTGCGCCCGTTCAACATAGACTGTATGCGCCTTTCGGGTACGACGCTGTTCATCGACCGCGCTCCCGGGGACATCATCGCCGACGTCGACTACGCGTCCCGACCGCTGCTTGTTCAGGGCGCGGAGAGAGTGTGGCGGCTTTACGAACAGCGCAGCCGGAAATATGCCGACGCGGCGCAGATTACGGTCAAAAACGACGCGGACGAGCGCGAGGTCTTTGCAAGGCTTCTGCGCGCGATCGGGGAGGAATGATATGAAGATACTGGTCATCAACGGTCCGAACATGAATATGTTGGGTATTCGTGAACCGGACATCTACGGGCGCACGACCTATGCGGAGCTGTGCGAGTACGTCAAGCGCAACCGTCCCGATGAGGAAACGGACTTTTTCCAGAGCAACCACGAGGGCACGATAGTCGACCGCATCCACGCCGCCTATTTTGACGGCACGGAAGGCATCGTCATCAATCCCGCTGCTCACACCCATTACAGTTATGCGATCCACGACGCGATCAAGGCGGTCGGTCTGCCTGCGGTCGAGGTACACATCTCGGACATCGGCTCGCGCGAGGAGTTTCGCCATACGTCGGTGATCAGACCCGCATGCCGCTCGCAGATATGCGGCAGGGGAATAGACGGCTACGTCATCGCCGTCGGACAGCTCGTCTCGGGTGTTTTCGAGGACATAAAATGAGCAGACCCGTAGTTACGATTATAGGTCTCGGCGTCGTCGGCGGCTCGTATGCGGGCGCGCTGACCGAGGCGGGATATAAGGTGTTCGGAGTCGCGCGGAGCGACGAGACGATCGCCAAGGCAAAGCAAAGAGGGATGATCGCCGACGGCGGTACCGACGCCGCTCGGTTCGTTTCAAATTCGGACGTCGTCGTCATCGCGCTCTATCCCGGTCAGATAGCTCCGTATCTTCGCACGCTCGCGCCGTATCTGCGCCCGGGAACGGTCGTCTCCGACGTCGCCGGCATAAAGTCGACCATACAAAAAGAAGTCGAAGAAGCGCTGCCGGACGGAGTGGAATTCGTGTTCGCTCATCCCATGGCGGGCAGAGAAAAGAGGGGCATCGACTATGCCGATCCGGCGGTGCTGAAAGGTGCAAACTTTATTCTCGTGCCCGGCGCAAAGGCGTCGCAAAGTGCGCTTGATACAATGCGTAAGCTCGCCGAGGATATGGGCTTCGGACGCGTTGCGGAAGTCAGCGCAAAGCGGCACGACGAGATCATAGCGTTCGTATCGCAGCTGCCGCACGCGATCGCGGTCGCGCTCGTCAACAGCGACGAAGAGAGCGCGGAGACGGAGAAGTTCATAGGCGATTCCTTCCGCGACCTGACGCGTATCGCCAGCATAAACGAAAAGCTTTGGAGCGAGCTGTTCCTCTGCAACCGCGACAATCTCATACGTTCTATCGACGACTTCGAGCGACAGCTCGGCGCGATCAAGACCGCATTGCAACAAGACGACAAGGATGCGCTCGAAGCGCTTTTCAGGTCGTCGAGCGAAAGGCGCAGCCGCTACGTCAAAAAATAAATTTTCGTCCGCGTGTTTGTGAACGACACTTTTGCCCCGCATCGAGCGGGGCTTTTTCGCGCATTGAACGGTGTCGTTTTTGCAGGCAAACCGCCTCGTCGGAAAAGACAAAACGTGCGGCGGAAACAGCTGAGCAGACTGTCTGCGAGCGCATATTCGGGCGAGGGCGCGCAAAAAAAATTCTTTCGCGCGCATATATAGGGGCGATATGTTTGACTTAAAGCGCCGTTAATGGTATATTCTTATCGTATGGAAGAAAAGCTCCGCAACACAACCGGCAGACGAATGAGCGCCTCTCTCGACGGAGACGCGGCGCAAGCGCGCCCTCGGGAAAGACGAGTCAAGGGCGCGCCCCTTCCGCCGCCGTCGCAACTCGGCGACGATCGTTCTGCGGAGAGGAGCAAAAGAGGATCGGCAAAGCAGACCGCGAGCGACGCGGCGAAGCCCGTCGAGAAAGCCGCCGGCAAAAAGCAATCCGGAGAGGCAAAGCCAGTCGAAGAGAAGAGCAAAAGAGGATCGGCAAAGCAGACTGCGAGCGACGCGGCGAAGCCCGTCGAGAAAGCCGCCGGCAAAAAGAGCGACGGCGCGGCACAACCGGTCAGGAAGGACGCCGATACCGCCGCAAAGTCTGCCGCCGCGCAGCCGGCGGTCGCAAAAGAAGTCAAGACCGGGGAGAGCGCGGCGAACGAGGCCGCCGTTTCAAAGTCGGATGTCGTCGAGTCGGAGCAAACCGCGCCGACGCCTGAGCAGCCCGCCGAGGAGCGCAAGTCAAAGGCAAAGGCTGCAAAGCGCGCTCAAAAAGAGGTCGCCGCGGCTGCGGAGGAAAAGAAGAAGATAGTCGTCGAGCAGGCGACACCGCTCAAAGAGGCCTCGTCCGCCGAGGCGCTCGAAGAGAGCGCACCCGAACAACAAGTTTCGCAAGAAAGGCGCGAGGTGCGCAGACCGCGCAAGCGCAGCGCCGCGCGTCCTGTCAGGGTGGAGGCGGATCCGTCCGTCGGTCTGACCCGCGAGCAGGTGGACGAGAGGATAGCGACGGGCTGGACCAACGATCAGCCCGAAATAATTACAAAGTCTTACGCCGGCATTTTCCGCACCAACGTACTTACGCTGTTCAACATCATCAACTTTGTGTTGGCGGCGCTCATCCTCGTCTACGGCGAGCTGAAAAATATGTTGTTCATCATCATCGTGACCTGCAACATCGTCGTGGGCATAGTGCAGGAGATACGTTCCAAGCGCGTACTCGAAAAGATGTCGTTGGTGTCCGCGCCGCACGTCGACGCGGTGCGGGACGGCAAGGTCGCGCCGATAGCGGTGTCCGATATAGTTTTGGACGACATAATCGTACTTAAACAGGGAATGCAGATCCCCGCCGACTGCCACGTCGCGGACGGCGTATGCGAGGTCAACGAATCGCTGCTTACCGGCGAGCAGGACGACGTTCACAAGCAGGCGGGCGATTTCCTCTATTCGGGCAGTTTCGTGCAGGCGGGAGAATGCCGCGCGCGCGTCTCGGCGGTAGGCAGCGACAGCTTTTCGTCAAAGCTGATGGCGGAGGCGAAGAAGTTCAAAAAGCCAAAGTCGGAATTGATGCGGTCCATCAATTGGATCATCCGCATCGTTACGATCGCAATTTTCCCGCTCGGGATATTGATGTTTTTCAACAACCGCGCCAACACGGATTCGCTCAACGAGGCGGTGACGGGCACGGTCGCGTCCGTCGTCGGCATGATCCCCGAGGGGCTCGTCATGCTGACCTCGATCGCGCTTGCCGTCGGCGTCGTCAAGCTGGCGAAAAAGCGCACGCTCGTACAAGACCTTTACAGCATAGAAACGCTTGCGCGCGTCGACGTGCTGTGTCTCGACAAGACGGGCACGATCACCGAAGGCAGTATGCAAGTCGAAAAGACGCACATCTATTCGACGCGCTACGGACTGCCCGACGACATCATGACCAATATGGTCGCGGCGCTGGGCGCGGAGGGGGCGACGTTCGAAGCGTTTTCGCGCTACTTCAAATCAAACGTAGTTTGGAAGGCGGAAAAGACCATTCCGTTCTCGTCGTCGCGCAAATGGAGCGCGGCGGACTTCGGCGCGCAGGGCAGGTTCATCGTCGGCGCGCCCGAGTTTGTGCTGAAAGACAGATATTCGCTCGTTCAGAGCGACGTCAACGAATACGGCGCGCAGGGTTTCCGCGTACTCGTACTCGTCAGAACCACGCAGTCTCTGACCGAAAAGCCGGACACCGACAAGATGCGTCCTGTCGCGCTGATCGTACTGTCGGACAAGATACGCGACAACGCCAAGACCACGCTCGACTATTTCGCCAGACAGGGCGTCACGCTAAAAGTCATTTCGGGCGACAATCCTCTGACCGTGTCCAAGGTCGCCGAGAGGGCGGGGCTCGACGGCGCGGACAAATACGTCGACGCGACCGAGCTGGACACCGAGGAGAAGATATACGACGCGGTCGAAAACTACACCGTGTTCGGGCGCGTCACGCCCAAACAGAAAAAGCTGTTCGTCACCGCGCTCAAAAGCCGCGGTCACACCGTCGGTATGACGGGCGACGGCGTCAACGACGTCATGGCTCTCAAAGAGGCGGATTGCTCTATAGCGATGGCGTCCGGCTCGGAGGCGAGCCGCAACGTCGCTCAGCTTGTGCTTCTCGACAGCGACTTTGCGTCGCTGCCGAGCGTCGTCGCCGAGGGCAGACGCGTCATCAACAACATCGAAAGGGCGGCGTCGCTCTTCCTTGTCAAGACGACCTTTTCGGTCGTGCTGTCGTTGCTTTTGATCGTCTTGGGGCTTGCCTATCCGTTCGAGCCGATACAGCTCACGCTGATCAGCGGACTGTTCGTCGGCATCCCGTCCTTCTTCCTTGCGATCGAGCCGAACGACGCCAAGGTCAAAGGCTCTTTTCTCGGAAAGGTATTCAACAAGGCTCTGCCGTCGGGACTGACTGTGGCGACGATGGTGACGATCATAGGCGTCGTCTACCGCGACGTTGGCATAGACGTGTCGGCGCAGGTGTCGACGATGTCTTTCTATGTGACGTCGCTGGTGTCGTTTATCACGCTGCTATGGGTATGTATGCCCTACAACAAGGAGCGGCTCTATCTGCTTGCGATGTGCGTTGTGGTCTACATCGCCGCCGTGTCGGCGACGTTTGTGCGCGACATATTGTCGCTTGCGGCGCTGACGACGGAGATGACGTGGAACATCGTGTTCATATTGCTTGCGGTATTCCCGATGATCGTCGTGATGAGGGCGGAGATAGAGGCTTTCAAAAAGCTGTGCAAAGACATATACGGCTTTGCGCGCAAGGCGGCGGCGGCGATCCCGGGGCACGAGGGAAGGGTACAAAGGCGGCGCGAAAAGCGTCAGCGCAAAAAGGCGGCAAAGACCGCTCGATACACAAAAGATATCAATTGAAAGGAGCACAAAATGGTCAACGAAAAGGTTTTGGTACTCGACTTCGGCGGTCAGTACAATCAGCTGATCGCAAGACGTGTGCGCGAGCTAAACGTCTATTGCGAGATGCACCCCTACACGATGTCTCTCGACGCGATACGGGCGATGCAGCCCAAGGCTATCGTGTTCACCGGCGGACCGTCCAGCGTCTATAACGACGGCGCGCCGCGTGTGGACAAGGGCATCTTCGATTTGGGCGTGCCCATTCTCGGCATCTGCTACGGATGTCAGCTGATAGCCTACACTTTGGGCGGAAAGGTGGAACACGCCGAGACGCGCGAGTACGGCAGGCAGGACGCCGTCTACGACAAGAGCAGCCCGCTGTTCAAGGGGCTTGACGACGGCATCTGCTGGATGAGCCACACAGACAGAGTGGAGGCGCTGCCCGACGGATTCAAAGTCATCGCGCGCACCGACACCTGCAAGATCGCGGCGTTCGCGGACGAAAAGCGCAAGATCTACGGCGTGCAGTATCACCCCGAGGTGCATCACACTCACGACGGCGTAGAGCAGCTGCGCAATTTCCTCTATGAGGTCGCGGGCGTCAAGGGCGATTGGACGATGGGAAAAAAAGCAAAAAACTCGATCGAGGCTCTTCGCGCCAAGCTCGGCGGCAAAAAGGTGCTTTGCGCGTTCAGCGGCGGCGTGGACAGCGCGGTCGCTGCGACATTGATACACAAGGCCGTCGGCGACGCGTTGACCTGCATTTTCGTAGACCACGGTCTGCTGCGCAAGGACGAGGCGAAGCAGGTGATGAAGGTATTCAAAGAGGATATGGGGATGAACGTCATCCTCGCCGACGCGTCCGAACGCTTTCTTGCCAAACTCGCGGGCGTCAAAGATCCCGAGACCAAGCGCAAGATCATAGGCAAGGAGTTCATCGACGTGTTTGAAGCGGAGGCAAAGAAGATAGGCGCGGTCGACTTCCTCGTCCAGGGCACGATCTATCCCGATGTGATAGAGTCAGGACTCGGCAATTCCGCAGTGATAAAGAGCCACCACAACGTGGGAGGACTTCCCAGCGTCGTCAACTTCAAAGAGATAGTGGAGCCGCTGCGCGATCTGTTCAAGGACGAGGTGCGCAAGGTGGGCTTTGAGCTCGGATTGCCGCGCGACGTCGTCATGCGTCAACCTTTCCCGGGACCCGGGCTTGCGATCCGCGTCATCGGCGACATCACGCGCGAAAAGCTGGAGATATTGCGCGAGGCGGATTTTGTGTTCCGCGACGAGATAGCCAAGGCGGGCTTGGACAGTGAGATATGGCAATACTTCGCCGTCTTGACCGATATGCGCAGCGTCGGCGTCATGGGCGACAGCCGTACGTACGACTACACGGTCGTGTTGCGCGCGGTCACTTCCGTCGACGGCATGACCGCCGATTGGGCGAGGATACCGCACGACGTTCTCGAAAAGATATCTACGCGCATCGTCAACGAAGTCAAACAGGTCAACCGCGTCGTCTACGACATCACCAGCAAGCCGCCGGCGACGATCGAGTGGGAATAAAAAGCATACACCCGGCTTTGCCGGAAAGGAGAGACATATGTTAACAGCAATAGCAGGCATCAATTGGGGCGACGAAGGCAAGGGCAGGATGGTCGACTTGATCTCGAGCGACTACGACGTCGTCGTCCGTTATCAGGGCGGCAACAACGCCGGTCACACGGTCATCAACCACTTGGGCAAGTTCATACTCAACCTCATTCCGTCGGGCATACTGCGTCCCGAGGTGGTCAACGTGATGGGCAACGGCATGGTCATCGATATGAAGCATCTCGTCGGCGAGATAGAGAGGCTGACCGCCGCCGGGGTCAAGATCACTCCCGACAATCTCAAGATCAGCGACAGGGCTGTCATCTGTATGCCCTATCACGTGTTGCAGGACTGCCTCGAAGAGGACAGGCTCGGCGACGCAAAATACGGTTCGACCCGCCGCGGCATCGCGCCCGTTTACGGCGACAAATATCTCAAAAAGATAATCACGATGGGCGATCTGTTCTTCCCCGAAGCGCTCGAAAAGAGGATGAGAGGGGTGATAGAATGGAAAAATCTGTTTATCCAAAAGGCATACGGCGGCGCGCCGATCGACTTTGACGAGGAGATGGCGTGGCTGCGCAAGTACGGCGACATCCTGAAACCCTTTGTCGGCGACACGGGACTGTGGCTCGAAGACGCGCTCAAACAGGGCAAAAAGGTCATATTCGAGGCTCAGCTCGGCGCGCTCAGGGACATCGACTTCGGCATCAATCCCTATACGTCGTCGTCCAACACGATCGCCGCGTACGCGCCCATCGGCGCGGGCATCCCGCGTCATAGGCTGGACAAAGTGTTCGGCATCATGAAGGCGTACAGCTCGTGCGTCGGCGAGGGACCGTTCACGGTCGAGATGTTCGGCGACGAGGCAAAGGCTTTGCGCGACGCAGGCGCGGAATACGGCGCAGCGACGGGCAGACCCAGGCGCGTAGGCGCGTTCGACGCGGTGGCGAGCAGATACGGCGTGCGTATGCAGGGCGCGGACGAACTTGCTTTGACCAAGCTCGATGTGCTGTCATATATGGACAAGATACCCGTATGCGTCGCATACGACGTAAACGGCGAGCGCGTCGCCGACTTTCCGAGAGGGGAGAGGCTGCGCGTCGCCAAGCCGATATTCGAGTATTTCGACGGTTGGAAGTGCGACATAAGCAAGTGCCGCAACGAGAGCGAACTGCCCGAACAGGCGAGGGCGTACATCGCCGCGATCGAAAAGATGGTAGGCTGTCCGATCACCGTGGTCTCGGTCGGCGCGGAGCGCGACGAATACATCGTGAGGAATGTCAAATGAAGATAAACCACGGATTTTTGAATCTCAAAGACAGCTATCTGTTCTCGACCGTCGCAAAAAAAGTCAACGCCTACAAGGCGGAGCATCCCGACGCGGACGTCATCCGTCTCGGTATAGGCGACGTCACGCTTCCGCTTGCGCCCGTCGTCGTCGACGCGATGAAAAAGGCTGCGGACGAAATGGGCGTCAAGGAGACTTTCCGCGGATACGGACCCGAGCCGGGCTATGCGTTTTTGCGCGAGGCGATCGCGGGATATTATGCGTCAAAGGGCGTGAAGATCGAGGCGGACGAGGTGTACGTCAGCGACGGCGCAAAGAGCGACGTCGGCAACATCCTCGACATCTTCGGCGCGGACAACAAGGTGCTTATCCCGGACCCCGTCTATCCCGCCTATGTCGACGCCAACGTCATGGCGGGCAGGAGAGTGGATACTATCGAGGGCAGCAAACTCAACGGCTTCAAACCTTTGCCCGACAAGTCGTACAAGGCGGACGTCATCTACATATGCAGCCCCAACAACCCGACCGGCGCGGTCTATGACCACGCGGAACTCAAACAGTGGGTGGACTACGCCAACGAATGCGACGCGTTGATACTGTTCGACGCTGCGTACGAGAGCTTTGTCGTCGACCCGACGCTGCCGCGCAGCATCTTCGAAATAGAGGGCGCGCGCACCTGCGCGATAGAGTTTAACTCGTTCTCCAAGATCGCGGGCTTCACCGGCACGCGCTGCGGCTATGTCGTCGTCCCGCACGAACTGAAAAGGGAGGGCGTGTCGCTCGGCGCGTTGTGGAACAGGCGCCAGTCGACCAAGTTCAACGGCGTGCCCTATGTCGTCCAACGCGCGGCGGAGGCGGTGTTCACCGCCGAGGGGATGAAGCAGATCAAAGCCAATCTCGGCTACTATTCCGAAAACGCGCGCGTCATCCACGAGGGATTGGAGAGCGCGGGGATATGGCACACCGGCGGGTTAAACTCTCCATATATCTGGCTTGAATGCCCGATGGGACTGTCGAGCTGGGACTACTTCGACAGGCTGCTGACGAGGGCAAACGTCGTCGGCACGCCGGGCGCAGGCTTCGGCGCGATGGGCGAGGGTTACTTCCGCCTGACCGCGTTCGGAGACAAAGAGCGCACCAAAGAGGCGGTGGGGCGCATCCTTGCCGATCTCAAATGAAGACGGCGGCGCAGGCAAAGACGATTCTCGAGCAGTTGGAAAGGCAGCACCCGGACGCTCAATGCGAGCTTGATTTCGGCACGCCTTTCCAATTGCTCGTAGCCGTGATATTGTCCGCTCAATGCACGGACAAGCGCGTCAACGAGGTCACGCCCAAGCTGTTTGCCGATTATTCTACGCCCGAGCAATTCGCCGCGATGCCGCAGGAGACGCTCGAAAGATACATCTTTTCGTGCGGCTTTTATCACAACAAGGCGGCGCACATCATCTCGGCGGCGAAGGACATAGTCGAACGTTTCCGCGGCGAAGTGCCCTCGACGATAGAGGAGCTGATGACACTCGCGGGAGTGGGGCGCAAGACCGCCAACGTCGTATATGCGGTCGCGTTCGGCGGCAATGCGATAGCGGTCGACACCCACGTTCTGAGGCTTGCCAACCGCATCGGGTTCGTCGATTCGGACAGACCCGTCGACGCCGAAAACGCGTTGACCAAGGCGTTTGCCCCCGAGGATTGGAGCGCCGCCCACCACGCGCTCATTTTCCACGGCAGATATGTATGCACCGCGCGTGCGCCCAAGTGCGGAGAGTGTTTCATACGCGAGTACTGCGATATGTACGCTTCGCTCAATAAGCGATGATGGCGCACACGGGCACGAAAAAGCAATTTCTTTAGCCGTTTATGCGGCG
This sequence comes from uncultured Christensenellaceae bacterium, assembly GCA_944381345.1. Classification (GTDB taxonomy): domain Bacteria; phylum Bacillota; class Clostridia; order Christensenellales; family UBA3700; genus Ornithoclostridium. The sequence continues at coordinate 5,203 of CALWKU010000039.1, read as the reverse complement.
GGAGTATGATATGAACACATTGATGGAGATCGACGACGTCGCGCCGCGAGTAAAGCGATATGTGGTAGCTGCGCCCGAGGTCGCAAAACATTGCCTTCCGGGGCAATTTGTCATCGTACGCGTGGACGACGAGGGAGAAAGGGTGCCGTTCACGATCTGCGACTACGACAGGCAGAACGGCACTATCACGCTGCTCGTTCAAGACGTGGGATACAGCACCCACAAGATGGGCGCGCTCAAAGCGGGCGACAGCCTTCACGACGTTGTCGGACCTTTGGGCAACGCGACCGATCTGTCGGGATACGAAAACGTCGTGTTGGTCGGCGGAGGCATAGGCTGCGCGGTCATCTATCCGCAGGCGAAACTGCGCCACGCTCAGGGCAAGCCCTGCACGACTATCATAGGCGCGCGCACGCGGGAGCTGCTGTTCGCGGTCGATGAATTCCGCAGGGAGAGCAAAGAACTGCTCGTTGCGACCGACGACGGTTCGCTTGGCGTCAAGGGCTTTGTCACGACGGCGCTTCAACAGCTCATCGACCGCGGAGACAAGATTGACTGCGTCTTTGTCGTCGGACCTATGATCATGATGCGCAACGTCTGCGAGCTGACCCGTCCTTACGGCATCCGCACCATTGTCAGCATGAACAGCATCATGGTCGACGGTACGGGGATGTGCGGGGGCTGCCGAGTCACCGTCGGCGGCGAGACCAAGTACGCCTGCGTCGACGGACCGGAGTTCGACGGACATCTCATCGATTTTTCCGAGGCGATGAACCGCAGCGGTTTTTACCGCGAACACGAACAGGCGTGCCGTCTGAGAGGTGAGAAACAATGAACACGAGCGCAAGACATTCCGTGAGCGTTCAGCCCGCGGAGCAGAGGATACGCAATTTCGACGAGGTGTCGCTGGGCTTCGACCACGCGACTATGCTTGAAGAGGCGGACAGATGTCTGCATTGCGCGGCTGCGCCCTGCCGCAAGGGCTGTCCGGTCGGCGTGGACATCCCGGCGTTCATCGCGCGGCTCAAAGAGGACGATCTTGACGGCGCGGTGCGCACGATCAGTCTCGACACGCTCTTGCCGGCGATATGCGGCAGAGTCTGTCCGCAGGAAAAGCAGTGCGAAGCGTTGTGCGTGCGCAAGGCGAAGCTGGGAGGCTCGGTTGCGATCGGCGCACTCGAGAGGTATGTCGGCGACTATGCGCTCGCACATCCCGCTGCGCCCGCAAAGGCAGCCGAAAACGGCAAAAAAGTCGCCGTAGTCGGCAGCGGTCCGAGCGGTTTGACCTGCGCGGCGGACTGCGCGGCGGCGGGCTTTGACGTGACGGTATTCGAGGCGTTCCACAAGGCGGGCGGCGTACTCGTTTACGGCATTCCCGAATTTCGACTGCCCAAGGACAAGGTCGTCGCCAAGGAGATCGCAAAGCTCGAGGCTTTGGGCGTGAAGTTCAGGCTCAACACGGTGATAGGCAAGACGCTGACCATAGACGACCTGCTCGACGAGTACGACGCGATATTCATAGGTACGGGCGCGGGACTGCCCAAGTTTATGGGCGTGCCGGGCGAGAATCTCAACGGCGTCGGTTCCGCCAACGAATTTTTGACGCGAGTCAACCTGATGAAAGCGTACAAGAGCGACGCCGTCACACCCGTCTACTGCGGCAAAAACGTTGCGGTCGTCGGCGCGGGCAACGTCGCTATGGACGCGGCGCGCACCGCAAGGCGGATGGGCGCGGATGTGACGATAGTCTATCGCAGAGGACGCGACGAGATGCCCGCGCGCGGCGAGGAGATAGACCACGCCGAGGAGGAGGGCATAAGGTTCGAGTTGTTGACCAATCCCGTCGAGATAACGGGTGAAAACGGCAAAGTTTCGGGCATCAGATGCGTACGTATGCAGCTTGGCGAGCCGGACGCATCCGGCAGACGTTCGCCCGTGCCGATAGAGGGAAGCGAGTTCGAGATGAGCGTCGATCAGGTGATCGTCGCGCTGGGTACAAGCCCCAATCCGCTGATACGCAAGTCCACCGACAAGATAGAGTTTTCGCGCCGCGGCACGATCGTCGTCGACGAGGAGACGATGGGGACGAGCAACGAAAAGATATATGCCGGCGGCGACGCCGTCACGGGCGCCGCGACGGTCATCCTGGCGATGGGCGCCGGACGAAAAGCAGCGGCGGCGATCAAGGCAAAGTTAGTTTGACGCACACGGGTAGGTAAAATAACGATCAAGGAGAACGGAAAAGATGTTTTTGGACATAGCGACGATCTTTGTCAAACCCGGTAACGGCGGCGACGGCGCGGTGTCGTTTCATACCGAAAAGTATGTCGCAAAGGGAGGTCCGGACGGCGGCGACGGAGGCAAGGGCGGAGACATCGTATTCGTCGCGGACGCCAACTCGTCTACGCTGATCGACTTTCGTTTCGCCAAGCACTTCCGCGCCGAGAACGGCGCCAACGGTTCGGGCAAAAACTGCACCGGAAAGAGCGGACAAGACCTTGTGATCAAGGTGCCGCGCGGCACGATCGTCAAGGACAAGGCAACGGGCGACGTGCTTGCGGACATCTTTTATGACGACAGCCGCGTCGTGCTGTTCAAGGGCGGCAGAGGCGGCAAGGGCAACGCGCATTTTGCGACCGCCCGCCGCAAAGCTCCGCGGTTTTCTCAGACGGGCGAAAAGACGGTCGAGACGGAATTGACTTTGGAACTCAAGACCATCGCCGACGTCGGGCTTGTCGGTTTCCCCAACGTGGGCAAGTCCACGCTTTTGTCCGTCGTGTCGGCGGCGCGTCCCAAGATCGCAGACTATCACTTCACGACGCTCACGCCCAATTTGGGCGTGGTCTCGTACGGCGACGGTTCTTTCGTGATGGCGGACATACCGGGGCTGATCGAGGGCGCGAGCGAGGGCGCGGGGCTGGGGACGCGTTTTTTGCGCCACATCGAGAGGGTGCGGCTGATAGTACACGTCGTCGACGTGTCGGGCAGCGAGGAGCGCGACCCCTACGACGACTATCTCAAAATAAATAAAGAGCTAGCCGATTACAGCGCAAAGCTCGCGGCGCTGCCGCAGATTATATGCGCCAACAAGAGCGACATCGCGTCGAAGGAGCAGATCGAAGTGTTCGAGCGCAAGGTCGGGCAAAAGGTGTTTGCGATCAGCGCGGCGACCCGCGGCGGAGTGGACGCTTTGCTTGCCGAGATCTCGGCTCGGCTCTCCGAGCTTCCCAAACAGCAGCCCGTCGAGGTCGTCAAACGCGAGGCGGAACAGGCAGACCCGACGTCGTTTTCGGTCGACATTGCCGAGGACGGCGCCTTTGTCGTCACCGGACCTTTGGTGGACAAGCTGGCGCGCACTACGGTCCTGGACGATTACGGCTCGTTCAGCTACTTCCAAAAGCGGCTGACCGACGCGGGGGTCATCGACGCGCTGCTCAAAGCGGGCATGGCAGAGGGCGACACCGTCCGCATCGCGGATACGGAATTTGAATATGAGGAATAAAACGCGATGCAGGTCGCAAAAAGGAGAGCTATGAACACATCGGACAGGGCAAAATTGCGCTCAATCGCCATGACGCAAAAGGCGATCGCGCAGGTGGGCAAAAACGGCGTCACCGACGCCGTATTGAAACAGATAGACGAGCAATTGACCGCGCGCGAGCTGGTCAAGGTGAGCGTACTTCGCAACTCGGACGACGACGTCAAAACCGTCGCCGCCGCGCTTGCCGCCGCGCTCGGAGCCGAGGTCGTTCAGACGCTCGGTTTCAAGATCACGCTCTATCGTTTCTCGACCGCGGACGGGGTCAGGCATCTTTTGTAATCCGTCTGCGGCGTGAGTTCGGACTTTCGCAAAGGCACACAAAAATATTTACGCATTATTTTCGGCGCGACGGCTTGACCGCGCGCCGTTTGTCATTGCGCCGCAGCCGTTTGCATATCAATATGCGTGCGCATATCCTATGTTGTAAAGACGGTGTGTATTTTTGTCGGAGCCGTAGTCGGCGCCGGCTTTGCCACGGGGCGAGAGGTGATCGTGTTCTTCGGCGATCTCGGCATTCTTTCCCCGGTGTTTGCAGGGATATTGATGGGCGCGTTCGCGGGACTGTTCATGGCTGCGGGCAAGCTTATCTCATCGCTTCGGGCAAATGACCGTTCGCTCGCAGCGATCGCCGCGCGCACCGGTTTTTGCTGCGTCAACGTAGTCGCCGTATGCGCGACCGTGTTGATCTTTGCGGCAATGGTCGGAGGGTTGGAACAACTTTTGTTCCGCCTCACGGGCATAAGACGGCTCGGAGTGGCGGCGGCGCTGTTGTGCGTTGCCGCGGCGGGCGGAGATCTGAGGGGTGTGGGCGTAGTCAATTCGATATTGGTGCCGCTGCTTGCGGTTATGATACTGTTTTTGGCGGCGAAGAGCGCGCGCGTCGACGCCGACCTTCCCGTCGCGGTCTATCCCTCGCTAAGCTATTGCGCGATGAATATGCTGCTTGGCGGCGTGCTCGTATCCAAGGGATCGGGCGACGCAAGTGCGGCGGAGATATGCTGTGTGTCGGCGATATGCGGTTGCGTTATGGCTGCGTTGCTCGCCGGCGTATATGTAGTCAGCATGGGCTATGCCGACTTTGCTATGCCGCTCATCGAGTTTTGCCGCGATATAGGGGCGGGATTTGTCGGCGCGGCGGTCGCGGTCACCGCGATTTTGACCACGCTCGTAGGAGCGGCAAAGACGCTGCGCGACGGCTTCGCCGGGATAATGCGCGGCGGGATATCGGCAAGCTGCGCGGTCGCGTTGCTCGCCCTCGCGTCGGCGGAGCTTGACTTCGCAGCCTCTGTCGACGCATTTTATCCGTTGATAGGCGCCGCCGCGTCCGCGGTGGTGATCGGGATCATCCCCGTCTTTTTCGCCTGCGTTTTGTCCAAAAACAATTTCCGCGTCTTTGCGCTCCGTCTGCGGCGTCCGCCAAAGTGAGCGTATTTTTTGTCGACGGGATTTTATGAGACCCCGTCCGAAGAAAAAAGGGAAGATATTTGCGCGATAGTCCTACATACTTTTGACAAAATATTCAAGAGCGTATTCCGGTATTTTTGACGCGCTAATTTTCCTCAAAACACAGCGGGAGCAAATGCGAAACCGCATTTTGCGATGTTGAGCGTACGAATTTGTTCGGCAAGACCATATGATCCGCCGAATAAGTATGCGAGGATA
>CALWKU010000038.1 GCA_944381345.1 uncultured Christensenellaceae bacterium | reverse complement strand
CCCTTCGATCGACACTTTCGCCAATATTTGCGAGATCCTGGACGTGTCGTCCGACGACATTCTCGGGCTTAAATGACGCGTCGCCGCGCAACAGACACCGGGATGCCGTTGCGATCTACTATCAGGCGCTGTTTCGTAATGCTCTCGTCTCCGCCATCTCGCTCTTTGTTCTGACTGCGCCGTAATTATTGAGCCGCAACGCAAGTATTTGCCGATTTTTCGACGCGAGCTTTACGAGCGCGATAGCCGAAGTCCCGTGTCCTCCGTGACTTTTTGACCGCTCGATACTTGCCGCGTTTTGCGGCTTGCCCCGCCTGTCGTTGAGCGCAATGCCCGCTGCGAATTTTGTCTTTGCCTATCCCGCTTTTTGCCGCAGCGTATTTTGGCGGTCAGCTCTCCCCTTTTCGTATTGTTTCACGACGGAGCGTATAAAAATATTTCGTTTCGCTCTCTTTGCTTTGCCCTTGATTTTCAATAACTCGCTGCGTTGCGCCGACCCCTTATGCTTTAACAGTATCGCCGCAGACAGCGCGTCCTTTCGGGCAGCGCGGAATTCGGATCATACATCGACGCCGCAACGATTTGTTGCGGACGTCGTTCTGAGCCGTCTTTGAAGTTCTCGATATGGAAAACTGCGCGCTTAAAGTATGTTTTGCCGCGCAAAAAAGCCGCCGCATGACGCGGCGGCGACATTGTCGATCGTCAACTTAGGATTTTTCTTCGGCGAGATACGCGACTTGTATCGTGCCGTAATCGCCCGCCTCATACTCCCTGGTGAACTTGTCTCCGCGGGCTATGCCGTAATATTGACCATCCATCCACACAACCTGCCCGTCCACTTCGTAAACGCCCTGCAACTGACCGTTTTCGAACACTTCGACGCCCGAAAAATAATAGCTGTTGGATTTCGCCGTGGTCATGTCGAGAAGATATTCGGCGAACTCGTCCTCGTCCATTCCCAGCTTCTCCATTTCCGCCTTTCCTTGGTCTGACAATTTAAAGACCTTGACGGAATCGTATTCGTATACCCTGTCTTCGACGTCTGCTTTACATCCCGTCATCGACAGCAAGCAAACCGCCGCCACCGCGACGACAGCCAAGATCGCAAAAATGCGTTTTTTCATATATCTCCTCCTTGCGGTCCGTAAACATACGACCTTATGCGTTTATATTATAGATATGCCGATCTGCTTTTGTCAATAATTTACGGATATCAAAATATCTGCGGTGAAGATGGGGCAGCGAAGATCGCTCGTTTTTCGCCGCGCGCCGCAAACGTTTATGAATTTCAATACACTCGCTGCGGTTCGTCTCGGACTTCCGAACGCCTGACCCGCGTTTGCGCCGCGCACACCGACGCATTTGCCATCGTATCTCCCAAGACAACCGCGCTCTTCTATGACGAACGGCGGCAGTCGATACGTGTCTCGTTCGGCGCGGTTTTTTACGCTGCTCTGTTTTCCCTCGGATCGGTAAACCTGCTATTTGGCTGTTGCATCCGATCGTATGATCCGCCGCACCGACAAAAAAACGCACCCTTTCGGATGCGTTTTTGTCCCCTACTTTTTAGTTTCGCCGTCCGGGTTCACGGCGTTGCACGCGTCGGACGACGCAGGCTGCGACGCGGACGGCGGTTTTTTGACAATGCCGATCGCAACAAGGACTCCGACTATCGCGGTACAGATCTCGGTGAGGTGCGGAACGTCTGCGCCGAGCGAGCCGGCGACAAGGGCGATCAGCGAGACGAGCGACATCCAAAATTCATACGATTTGAGCTTTTGTTCCATGTCTCACCTCAGGCAGCGTCTGCCGGTTCGTCCTGCTCGGCGGACGCGGAGCGGCGACGCGCTGCTGGCGGCCGTGGACAGACCGCCTTTTTGATCTCGCCGAGGTCGTCGCGGATCTCGTCGATGCCTTGCAGAGCGTCGAGCAAAGAAGCGACCGTCTGTTGATATTTTTCTTCACGGGCGCGGCTGTCGCGCAATTCGTAGACGAGCAGCACGCAAAACAGCACCGCCCAAGCGCCGTTTGCGACGACGCTTTCCAAAACCGTCTCCCACATCTCAACCTCCGTATGCGGCGTTGACGAACGGCGCGAGCAGTCTGTTGTAATACATGCCGAGATAAGAACGCAGATAGCCGTTGTTTTCGATCATTTCGAGCGCCTCGTCGGGAGCGAATTGCGAATAAAATTCTATAGCCAGATCGAGTCTTTTCGTATAGTTCTCCTGCTTCTCGCCGGTATATCCGTAATCGCGTTCCAGCTCGTACCGCTCTCTCTCCCGATCGTTTTTGCTTGCGATCTCCTGCCTGATCAGCCTCTCGCGCGTCTTGTAGTAATTGTCAATCATCTGTTTGACTTCGTTGTTGTACTCGGTGACGCTTTTCGCCTCCTTGTCCCGCTGTTTGGTCAGTTCGTCCACGCGCTTTGCGACTTTGAGAGCCGCGTCCGCGTCGGCGGAAGCGAGAGCGGCGTCCAGATCGCTGCGCAACGCGGCGATAGCGGCGTCCATCTCTCCCTCTTTGAGCGCGAGTTCTTCATCCGCGTCTTGCGCAGCATGCGCCGCGGCGCTCCGAGCCTTGGCTTCGAGACCCGGCTTGATCGACGATCTGCCTATCCCCTGTCTTACAACGCCGTCCTCTATGTCGTCGACGTCATTTTTATGCTCCCACGCGATCAGCTCCTTTTGAGTTTCGTTCTCCTCCTCCGCTTTTTTGCGCTCGGACTCGATCTCCGACTCTTTGCCCTTCTCCTCCGCCCGCAATTCCGCCTTTGCGCTCTCCGCTGCGGGCGCGTACTCGTTTTCCGCCCTCTTTTTTATGCTCTCGTCGCTCTCTGGCGTATATTGCCGATACGTGTACCCGTGTTCTTCGGGGAACATCTCTTTGACGGAGAGCGGCGCGTCCTCCTTTTCGCTCGCTTTCCACTCTCTGTCCAACTCGACGAGCAGCTCGTTGAGTTCTTCCTCGGTAGACGCCTTTTTGAGCTTTTCGCGTTTGCTCTCGGCGTCCTTGGTGTTGTTGGTTGCCATATATTTCCTCCTTCTTACGCCGCAAAGAACGCGCCGCCCTTAACGGACAGCAGCAATCTTGCGGCAGATATCGCGCCCGACGCGGTAAAGCGGAACACGCATCCGCTTCCCTGCGGGAGCGCGAATGTATGGGACGCGATCGCGGCGTTCACCGGATGCGAAGCCAAAACGGTTCCGTCCGCAAGCGTCAGGATCATCGTCCCCGCCATAGAGCCGGAAAGCGAAAAAAGTTCCGCATACAACGCGCTTGTTCCGCCGACCTCTACCTCTACGCTTTGACCCGACGCGAGCGTATCGATAACGAGCCGATACGTCCTCTCCGCGCTTGCGGCGACGCGCTCCGCCTCGTCCAACGCCTCGCGCGCCGTACCCGACGCACTCTTCCCTTTCAAAAGCGCCATAAACCCTCCTTGCGAAATATCCGCTGCCCGTTACTTTGTAGCCACATACCGCCTCATCGCATACCCGGATATCGGCGCGCTCCGTGACAGGCGAGGATATTTCGCATTATTATCAATGTTTTTCAATTATTCAAGTTTATTTTACCGCCGCTCATCTCTCGATATCCACGGTCACGAGCGGCGGACATACGGTGATGGTCGGCGCGCGGCTGACAATGTAGAATTCAAACTCTCTGCCCGCTACTCCGATGAGCCGTCTCGACACCGCGGGCGAAAAGGCATACTCGTGTTTCGTTCCGTCCGCTACCACGCCCAGCGTCAGCGGCGCGCTCGTGCGGCACTCGATCTCCACTATGCGTTTTTTCGCGCACGGCAGGTCGAAGTCGACGCCTCCAATGTGCCAATAGGCGAGTTTGACGTTGGGGACGCTCTTTTCGCTTGCGGCAAGTACGGTCCCGTCCTCCGTGCTGCGCGCGATGAGCGCGTTGTCCGCGCTTCCCCTAAGCACCGTCAGCCCGCGCACATCGGGCTTTCGGACTATGTCTATGCCGCCGTCGTCGAGATCGAGCGAAAACATCGCGTTGTTCTCCTGTCCCGCGTCGTGGCGGAAAACGCTTTCTCCGTCGTCGGTGAACTCGGCGATGTATTTGCCTCTCCAATATACTGCGGAAAGATCTTTAGCTTTTGCGAGCAGCTTGTCGGCGCGGTCCGTGAGCTTGTCGACGCCGTAGCCGTCGCAGCCGTATATCCCGTCCTTTGCGGCGAACACGAGCGCGTCATTGCACACCGCGACGCCGTTTGCGAAGATGCGCCCCGTATCCGAGCCTATCCTCTTGAGCGTGAACGACGCCTGGTCGGCGTATGCGGTCAGCCGATACAGTCCGTATTCGCAGACGATGAACAGATGATCGCCCATTTGGACGATGCTCTGCACCTTGCCCGCCGCGCCGTCGGTATAGATATAGCCGCCGGCGTCGAGCGATACGCTCCAGTCGTACGGATCGAAAGTATCCGAAAACCACACGCACGGTCTTTGGGTCTCGACGACGGCGAACACGCGTTCGCGGTACGAGCAGATCGCCCGTATGGGCAGCGCGCCCGCAACGGTCTCGCCGCCCTCCGAGCCGGAGAAGATGAACACACCCTGTCCGTTTCCTCCGAACAGCATGAGATCGTCGTCGTCAAAGACGTAGTTTACCGCGCTGACGTAGGTCACAGGCAAAGAGCCGGACGCGGTCTGCCAAGTCGCGTCCTCGTCGTCGAGAACGAGATAGCGCAGCGACTGCGCGTCCGACGAGAACAGCACGTCGCGCGTCACGCCGTCAATTTTGAGCTTGCCCGCGAAGATGTTGTCCGCGTTGCGAAATGCCGTCAGCGGCGGCACGGCGACTTTCGTGCCGCCCGTACAGGTGCGTTCAAACGGCGCGAAAGACGCGGGGTCGGTCAATTTTCCGCGCTCGAAAGCAAAGTTGAACACCTCGTCGCACATACGGTGCGGCAGCGAACGCTCGCGGTAGTCGGGATCGTAGCCGCCGAAATCGGTCAGGGGCGTCTTTCGCCGCGTCACGCTGCCGAGCGCATATTTCTTGTCATCGTATCTCACAGCCACATCCTCCGGGGCACGCGCACTTCGCGCCTCACCCTTGCCGCGGCGCGCATATCGCGGCGGAACCTATCGCCGAAATCCTCGGCGAGATCGGGAATACCCTCGATCGCGCAATACTCGGCAAGAGCGCCGAACGCGACCGTCTTGACGGCGACGGACGGCGCGACTTCGCACTCGTCGTCCCACTCGGCGCGTCGCGGCGCATAGACGTACTCAACGTCGAGTTTGCCGTTTTCGGCGACTTCGCAATGAGTGCGCAGACAGCGGAACGCGACCGCTTTTCCGTCCTTTTTCACCTGTCTGACCGCCACGGCGCGGCGCGGCAGGTCGGACAACGGAAACTTGCCGTATTTCGCCTCCGCGCGCGCCGTATCTACGAGCGGTATATATTCGGCGGCGATCTCTTCTATCGCGGCGTTCGCGCACTCGCAAAGGCGCTCGGTCTGTTCGTCTTTGGGATCGACGCCCGGCTTTTCGGAGACCTGACCAAGCCAAAACTTGGCGGCGTCTACGATCTGTTTGAGTGTCATGTTACCTCCTCGGGACGCGCGGTCACAAAATGCCGTCCAAAGCCCTTTCGGCTTGCGACCTGACCTCGGAGAGCCGTCTCCTCTCTTCGATGGCGTTGTGCAAATCTATCTCGGCTTGCAGAGCCGAAAGCCGCTCTATCCTCGTCTTTCGCAAGTAGGTCAAAGCGCGGCAATCCAGCCTGTCGAACGGCAGCACGATCGGGGCGTCGCGCTCGTCCGCGAACACTTCGAACCTGCGTTTCCCTTTGTTGTATTTGATTTTGTATCGCGGATCGATACTCTTCGCCCTCTCGGCGATGCCGAACAGGTCGTGTTCGATCGTGACCGACGCGTCCCTCTTTGTCATGCGCTCGTTATGCCGGTGTATTTGAGCTGCGCCATCGGTCTGTCGCAGATGAGGTCGGCATACTTGACGAGCGTCGCGGTGTAGGTCGCGCTGCCGGCGTTTTGTCTGATGATTTTGCCGCCGTCGCCCTCCAGCCATCTCCAATCGCAAAGCTGATGCAGCTTGAAGTCGCGGCTGTTGAGGAAGTACATCTGACCGTCGTCGATAAATCTGTCTGCAACGACGGGTATACCGTTGAAAGACAGCGCGCGGAAACCGCCGTCGAGATTCATATAGTCGACGTTGGTTCGCCTTGTCGCACAGGCGTCGAGATAAGCTCTGCGGCTGTCGTACGCGCAGAGGATTATGTCGGTGGACGAACCGGTGTACTCGTCGATCGTGTCGATCGCCTCCTGCATCTTTTCGGTGTCGATCGCTCCTACGGTCGTCTTTGTGATAGCCTGCAAATACTTTTTTCCGCTGCGGCTGACGCCGTACAGATCGCCGGTGCCGAACACCGCTTCAAGCCCGGTGATCTCGTTGCCCTTGGAGCCTTGCACGGTGAAAGTTATAAAGTCGCTGTCCGCGATCGCGGAGCCTGCGCCGGTGACGGCGATCGTCTTTGCGGAGCGGTCGATCTCGGTGATGCGCACCCCTTTGAGCGCGTCTATCGCGTCGCCGTCCGAGTCATAGCCGTCGAGCACCATGCCCTCGACGAGGCGTTTGACGCTGTCGACGACGAAGATGTTGTTGGACGAACCGTTGTCGCTAGCCTTGCACAGCGTGCCCGTGCCGTCGCCGTAGAGCATTCTGCCAAGGTTAAACTTGGACGATTCGAGCAAGCCCTCCATCTCGGCGTCGAGCAGGTTGACGAACGCGCCCGCGCTCGACTGCGACGCCCTGATCGCCTTGTCGGACAGCTCGATGGTGCCGTACAGGTTTTTGAGTTCCAGCTTGAAGCGCTCATAGTTGTTGGGCGCCGCCGCGGGCAAAGCGCCCGTCTCGGTACCTGCGCCCACGCCTCCGTTGACGCCGTAAGGCACAAGTTTGATGATCTCCTTGCCCCAAACGTCGGACGAGGTCTGCTTGATCATCGTATAGAACGGGTTGACCCCTACGTTGAGCTGGTTTGCGACCACTCCGAGATAGACGGCTTTGAGCGCCTTTTCGGCTGTTTCGAGTGTTACCATAATTAAAATCCTCCCTTTTCGAGCATGCCTTTGAAAAACCTTCCCGCCTCGGCAATGCTCTTTGGTCTTTGAGGCGGAACGGTGTTGATCCTGCCGCGCGCCGAGATCGTCGACGGCGGCTTGGAGCGGCTGAGGTCTTGTAAAAATTCCCTGACTACCTTCGCCCTCGTCTCATCGTCGAGGACGGGCGCGCCGGAATTCAGATCTCCGCCGCGATCGGAAGGCGGGGCGTCTACGCAGCCGTCGCAAGGAGCGGCGGACGGCTCGTTCTCTTCCTCTTGCTCGGCGTGCTTCCCGTTCCCCTCCTCATGCGTTGCGGCGCTGTCTTCAAGGCGGCGTTTCAGCTGCGCATTCAGCTGACATTTGCGCGTAAACTCGCTTTGAAGACAGTCGTATGCCCTCTCCAATTCGCCCACGGTGGCGAACTTGCCGCAAAAGATCTTCTCTCCGTTGTCCGCGCCCTCGGGCGGGGCGGCGTCGACTTGTTTCTGCGTATCCATGATACCCTCCTTTTTTGTATCCGTGTCTATATCACACGTTTTGTTCGTCTGCGGACAGTCCCGCGGACTCGGTCATCAATTGCAGCATTTTGTGCTGTTTGATGTGTTCGTCCATCTCGGCGTACAGCGCCTTGTCGCCGTATATACGGTCTTCGAGCAGCGCCTTGATGTGTTCGGCGACGTGCGTCTCGTGGTCGTCGTATTCGCACACCTTGAGCGGCTCTTTGCCGAGCGCGAGATTTTCGCGCATCGCCCTCTTCCGCTGGCACTCGTCGACGTCGCGGCCGCTCTCCCAATTGCCCATGCCGAGCATCTCCAATATCTTGACCTTGGCGCGGCGGTCGATGCGTCCGTTCTCGTCTGCCAGCACGCCCATACGTATCAATTCGAGCGCCATATTGCGGCGGCTTGCCAAAGTATCGTTCAGTTCGTTTTCGCAGTCGAACACAAGATCGTCGCACGCGAGATCGGACGCGGTGAAGTAGGTCAATTCGGGTTCGCCGTTTTCGCCGGCGAGCCTCTTGAAACGCACTCCGCTGCCGAACTGCTTGTAAAGTCTTACTATCTTGGCGCACACGTCCTTTACGCACAGTCTTATCGAGTCGGACGTGATAGCAAGGCGGGTGTCGTCCTGCTCGACGAGCAACGAGATAGCCGTGCCCGACATCGATCCGTAGGTCTGCGAATACTTGCTCAGTTCGCTGACGCCGCTGATCGTAATGAACTCGGACAGCAGTCTCTCCTCCTCGTAGCGGAAGTCGGACGGCACGTTGCCCGCGTCCATAAATCTCGGCTTGTCGGCGCCTTGGCGGTAGACAAGCACTTTGCCGGGCTGCAATCCCTCTTCCTCAAGGTTGTCTACGTCTACCGAGCCGTCCTCGACGAGCAGCACTCCCATCGCTATGCGGTTCATGAACTCGTGCTTTCTGTTCTTGACCGCGTTGTAGCTGCGCTGCAGCGGGATCATCCTCTCGACGACGCTCGTACCGAAAAAGCACCCCGTCTTTTCCAGACATTTCATCTGCGAAAACGGAAAGCCTCTCTGTCCGTTTTCGCCGGTGACGAACGGCAGCGGACCGTAATGCAGCAGCTTGCCGCCGGCGACGATCGCCAGCTCTCCGTCGGGCTTGGCGCGGGACGGCAAAGTATACCTCTCGATGACTACGCAATGGTCGGGCGCCGTGGTCGAGGTCACTCCGAGCGCGTTGCCCCGCGACGGCGATCCGCCGTCCAACGAAAACACGTCGACGTCCGCGCCCGCGACCTCCGCGTCCCAGATGTCCTTGATCTCGGCGACCGAATACGCCTTGGCGTGAATGATAGAGCTGCACTCGTCTATCGGCGAACAGACGTCGTCCGGAAAGATTTCGAACGGCGGCACGACGGTTATCCGCGCCTCACCCGCTCTTATCTGCCCGCCGTAGTCGTCGACGCCGACGACCTCGCCGAGCGAGCCGTCCCACACCGTTTTGAAAAAGCACGTGCCCGTAACCTCGCTCCACCCTATCGCTTTATTGATGAGCCGCGGCATGCCGTTCTGTTCGGTTACCGCCTTGATGAGCGCGGTCGACAGCTTGGCGGCTCCGGTATCTGCGTCGTCGCTGCTGAAAGGCATGACGGTGACGCCCACCTTGGTGCGCGACAGTTTGGATTGGCGCGTCTCGACTATGGACGCGATGTGGTTATAGACCTCGCGCTCCTGCCAAAAATATCGGCTGTCCCCCTCGCCTATCTCGCCTCCCGGCAGTATCTCGCAATATTGATTGCCCTCGACGAAGTTCATGTTGAGCCGCCATTGCAGTTCGAGCGGACGCCTCGCCTCGCGGCGGCGCTCATAGTCCTCGGTCACGTCCTTGACGACATCCTCGGCAAAGATCTTTTCCTCCTCTTTGCACTCGATCAAAACGTCTTTACTCATTCCCGTCCCCCGCTTCGCCCGGTTTTGTCGCGCCGTCCATCGCCGCGCATATCGCAAGCGCGCACTCCTCGCACAGCGCGATCGAATATCGCTTGCTTCCGTCTTTGGAGAAGGAATAGACAGCCCTCCCCGCACAGCCGGGCATATCGCAGCCCGCCTTGATGTTCACCTTTTTGACAGTCATCGTTTTGCCTCCCCGTCCGCGTCTGCGGACTTCAATTTGGCGAGCAGCTCAGCTTTGAGCGCCGCAAGCTGTTCGTCTGTGTAGCCTTTGAGTTCCCTCAACTTGCTCTCCCTCTCAAGCACCGCCTTGATCGCTGCGGTGTCGGGCGGGACATACTTCATCGAGACGCGCCTTTTGGTGACGTTGTCGTTTTCGTCATACTCTTCGACGCTCTCCTCGACATAGTAGCCGAGCGCCTTTTTGAGCATGATCTTGTCCAGATCGTCGCCCTTCGAAGCGCTCGGCCTAACGATTCTCTTTGGCACGATTCACCTCCCGTTTTTCCCTGCCCGTGTCGACAGCAGGTTTCTTTTGTGCGCCCTGATCAGCTTTTGCTTGTCCCGTTGAACGGCGGTCAACTCCCCTCTTTCACGCCTTGCGGGCTGAGGCCGCGACATCACGAAATAGCGCAGCGCGTCGAGAGCGTGGTCGTCCTTTTTGACGGGACTGTCCCCTGCGCCCCACCAATAGGATTTGAGTTCGCGTATCAGGTTGACGCAACAGGAAAAGATCTTGATCCGTCCCTCGGCAAAGTATTGTTTGACGCGGGCGATGCCGCTCCACAGCTCCTTGTTGACGCGGGTGTCGACCGCGATGCCGCGCTCGAAAAACAGCTCGGCAACGCTCTTGCTGCCCGACAAGGTGCGCTGTCCCGCCGCGCTGTCTATCAATGCGTGAAGTCTGCCGTCTCCTCCGCGCTTCCAATCCAGCTTGTCCGCAAGATCGAGTATCCGGTCCGCATGATAGCCCACCTCCCTGCCCGCCTCGTACCACTCGCCCACGACATAGATCACGCCGTCCCAATCTACCGCAAAGAACAGGCACGCGAGAGGGTTTCGAAGTCCCGGGTCTATCGAGACGTTCTCCTGCCACTCCTTGGGAAAGTCGAACGGCTCAATCACGTCGCGCGACGGCTCGAACTCGCGGTAGACCGCCCCTTGCGACTCCGAAAATCTGCCGTAACGTCTCGACGCCAATTCGGTCTCGTCCAAACCGTCCGAAACGCGCGCTATCTCTTCTTTGTCGAGAAAAGGGTTGTCGCTCCACTCGATGTGTTCGTGCCACACCTCGGGGTCGCCGCCGCCGTTCATGTATATCTCGTCGTACACCCACGTCAAGCCTTTGAGCGGCGTCATCGTCCCCCATATCTCCCCCTTTTTGTCCATCACGCGCATCTTGCATTCACGATATACGTCGAGAGGCGGCTCTTCGTCGAACCAGACAAAGTCGAGCGACGCGCCCTGAAACTTTTCCCTCCCCTGGTCGCAGCTCTTGAACGATATCTTGGACAGTCCGCCGAACACGTTCTTGATCAGAAGATAGTCTATCACTCCGAGTCCCGGCGCCTCCTTGCGTCCCGACGACATCACCACCTCCTCTATCCAATCCGGATCGAGATAGCGCAAGATCTTGGCTTGTGCGACGTCGCGCTGCACCTCGTAGGACAGCGACACCACCCAGCCCTCGACGTTTTCGCGGTTGAGCCGGTAGGGATGTATCCCCCTTGCCCACCACACCGTCTCGACCGCGCCGCACTCCGTCTTGCCGCTGCGGTTGCCGCCGAACACCCACCTGTTGCGTTTGAGACAGCGATGAAAGATCATCTGCTTTTCGTGTACCTTTTCGCCCGTGTTGTACCTTTTGAGCGCGCCGTTGCGATAACGCCTGTCCTCCTCCGCCTGCACGTCGAGTATGTCGGCGATCAGCCTCAGCACCCTCTCTCTGTCGGCTTTCATTTTCCCTCCTTCGTCCCTATTCGCCAAAAAATTGCTTTTTGCGAGCGATTTGGCATTGCGTTTTGCTCCGAATGGTGTATAATATAGTTAAACCATACGGAGAAGTTATGAAAAGATTTTGTTCGCTCATCTTGCTCGCAGCCGTCGCCGCGACATTGTTCTGCGGCTTGACCGCCGTCGCCGCCGACGAGTCCGGGCAAGTGCAGTATCAGGTCACCGCCCCCCTCGACGTGTACGTCGAGAACGGCTCAGGCTACATCAAGGCGTTTTCCGTGCCCGTTTCGTACTACGTCTTTGCGATCGGCGCGTCCGAGGGCGGCTATACGCAAATCTCCTACGGCAACTTGACCGACGCACCCTCGTTCTATGTCAAGACCGCGGAACTCAAGACCAACGCCAAGATCGACGATTACGACCTCTCCGAAAAAGACGCGGCAAAGATGGGGGCGTATCTCCCCGTCTCCGACCTCGCGCTGCGCGACGGCTCGCACACCATTTACAACCTGTACGACCAAGAAGAGCCGATCTCCGCGTCCCTCTATCGCATCGTGCAGTTCTTCGGCGTTTGCAGCGTCACTGCCGGCGCGACTATCCCAAGCGGCACATACTACTTCGTCACATTGGAGCAAAGCCGAGGCGGCAACGTCGCGGATACTTTCGAGGCGTTTGTCCCCGCAACGTCCACAACTCATCCCGCTCTCACCGTTGAAGACGCGCCCATACACCACGAAGACACGGTCGTCGATACTCCCGACGCACCCGTTATCGACGACGCAGACGGGACTGCCGCCCCGGCTCAGGAAGGCAATGTGGTCAGAGGGATTATGATCGCGCTTATCTGCGTGCTGTGCGTGGCGGTTATCTTTCTCATCTTTAAGCCGACGAAGAATCGCAAAGACCGCTACGACCTCTGATTGACCGCATATAGCGGCGCGCCTTTGCACCGCGCAGAACGTCTCGGGGTCGGTCACGTACCTCAAGTACGCTCCCTCCCCTCTCGCAACCTGCGCGGCACAAATTCACACCACTCTCTGCGGTCAATTTTTATTG
>CALWKU010000037.1 GCA_944381345.1 uncultured Christensenellaceae bacterium | reverse complement strand
TCAAATGCCCGCAAGCAACGTCTCGTACACCTCGATCGCCTCGCCGATCTCCTTCTCGCGGCGGCAACACTCGTTGAACCGCCACACTTTGGGGTGCCTGGGATCGGTGACCGCGACCATCGCGATGTCCGCACGATAACGCGGATCGTTCATCTCGTTGCGTGCGACTTTGAGCCGCATCAACCTGTCTTTGAGATCGTCGCCCTTGAACAAAAAGTCGAGGATCTCGTCAAGCTCCGTCTTGCGGAGCTGCGCCTGTTCAAAAGTCATATGCGCCTCCCGCGCGAAGAACGCGCTCTTTCATTTCAAGCATATTGCCTTGCGCGCGCGATGTCAATGGCAGGAGGCGATATTTTACGCAAATTTTACATCATCGCGCGATCGCAAACGTTACCGTCTTAGTCCCCGCCTTGGCGAAAGTAAGCGTTTCGCTTTGATTTGAGAGCGCGCATGTGACCTTGATCGTCTGCGCCTTTTCCGAGCGTATCGTTGCGGTCACCGTCCCCTTAAAGACCGACCACGTCATGTCCTCAAGCACGGCTTGCGAGCGCAGCCTGAGCCCGCTTATGCTGCCCTCATCGAAAGATTTGAGCGGCAGCGCGGGGAGCAGCTGAACCGCGCCCGGCTCGGAAAACACGAGGCTTTCGTTGATAATGCCTACATATCCTATCGCATAATCGGTGCAATAACCGCTGCTGCGGCTGGTGTGGTGATTGGTCATAAGCGAATCGTAATATATACGGCTGTTCATGAGATCCGCGAGCGCGTCGGTGACGATCGCCGCGTCCTCGAGTTTTGCTCCGATAAGCGCACGATGGACGAGCGCGTGACTCGCCTCGTTCTCCGCCGCGCGGATCTCGACCGCCTTGAGCGCCGCGTCGCGCAACGCGGGATCGTCCTTGGTCATATCGAGCGGCCAAGCGCAATAGAGGTGGCTGAGGTGGCGGTGTTCGTTGTTCTCCTCAAAGTCGTAGCAAGCCCACTCTTTGAGCGCGCCGTCTTCTGTCAGGAGGCGCGGCAGCTTCTGCGTCATAGCGTCCCACTCCGACGTATCGACGGACGGATCTATCGACAGCGCGACGTCTTTGAGCATCTCAATCGCGCTGCGGCACGCCGCAATATCGACCGCCGAATTCGCCGCCGCCGGCGACGGATAGTTCTTGGGCGTGTTTTCGGGCGAATAGGACGGAATGATACAATAGGTCTCGCCCGCGCCGAGAGATGTCTTGCCCGCCTCGTAACGGATATAGCCCCTCGCATCGGTGTAGTATTCGGGCGTCAGCAATTGTTTCCAATAGTTAAAGTTTTTGAGCAGCAGCGGATAGAGGATCTCCGTCCTAAGATCAAGATAGCCCTTTGCCTTTATCGCCGCGATTTGTGCGTCGGTGAGGTCCGTCGCGGTAGTCGAAAGCACGGACCTCAGATCTTGCAGATCGAATTCTTCGGACACGGGCACGGAAATTTCGCCCCAGCTCTGCAACGCCTCATACAGCGGCTGCAGCAGCCAAGACGCGCCCGCATTCCAATAGCGGAAAGGGTACGGATAGCAGCTTTCGGACATCAGCGCCATGTCTCCGTCGCTGTTGACGGGCGCCTGAATCGCGTCCTCGTAGCCGTGCGTCGCCATGGCGTTGCTCTCCCAATCGTCCGCCTGGCGCAATATAAAATTGGCGTACCCTATCGGCGCCTCGGCAATGTTGGAGGTATTGAGCGCGGCGACCTGCAAGTTGACGTTGGCGTCCATCGTGTATTTTGAGCCCCAATCGGGCGACCACTCGCCTATCCACATACCGTAAAGCCTCGGCGCGGCGCCTGTCGAGCTGCATATCTGCGCATATCTTCCGGAATAGTAAGCCTTTTGCGCAAGCGACGCATCGATGTCGTCGCCGCCGAGCAACCCCTCCAGATCGGACGGGATCAACTCCTCGTTGGGGATGTCGTCGTCTCCTCCGATCGAGAATGCGACCGTCTCGTATTGAGGCGTGTATATCTGCGCGTGCGCGGTCAACGCGGCATAGTAGTCAAAGCCGCCGTCGTCTGTATATTTGTCCGCGACCGCCTTGACGCGCGATGCGAGGTCGGCAGCCAAATTTGTGTTTTCGGGCGAGGCGACGTCACCCTCGAGCGTGTACGTTCTGTCCGAAACGGTGATGACATAGACGTTGGACGCGCCCTCGATCACGAGATCGAAGTCGTCCGAAGCGACGTACATATCCTCGTCGGGAGCCGCTTTGGAGACGACCTCGCGCGTGCCGCCCTCTGCGATCACATAGCTGACCGTCGCATAGCCGCCGTCTTTTAGCTCGCTGTCCTCATAGCCCTCGCCGTCCTGGTAGCGGGCGACGAAGTACATATATTCGCCGTCGTCGGGCGAGGACTTTCCGTAGGTCAGATCGAGCCTCGCGCCTGCGTTGGCGCTGCCGCTGTCGCCGACAGGGTAGGACGACAAATTGTCGTATGACAGAGTGACGTCGACGGACGCGCCCGTACTCGAAGAACTTATCTTTGTGATCGTCACGTCGTCGGCAAACGAAGTGAATGTCTGTCTCTCCCACTCGCCGTCCTCGTCGGTATAACGCACGCCCACACGCTCGCTGCGATAGTCGGTGTAGCGCATATAATTGCTGTATTGTTTCTCCTCGCGCACTATTCGCAAGGTCGCCGCCGGATGATAGGCGTAGACGTCGAGATATGGCTGATCGTCCGTGATGTCCTTGCCCGCGACTATATTTTGACGCACCGTCTCAAGTTCGTCCGCCGTGTCGAAAGCGTCGTTGCTGCGCGGATTCTTGTTGGGCAATATCAAATGTATATTTTGGAAGATCAGCGTGTCCGCATAGGGCGAACCGGCAATGACCGCGCCCTGAACCCCATTGCCGGTGATCATGCCGTCGCGCCAGTAATGTTTGTTGCCGTGACGGGGATATCCGAGTTGTGTGAACGTCAAAGAATAGGACGACATCGCGCTCGGCTCAAATCTCTCATACAAAAAAGCAGGATCTATCGGTTCCGGCTCTGATACTGAACCCTCGTCCCGATCCGGATCCGGCAACGGCTCGCTATCGTCGTCGCATGCGACGATCGTCACACAGATCGCGCAGAGCAACAACACCGCAATAAATGCTGCAAAAAATTTTTTGCTCATAATTCCCTC
>CALWKU010000036.1 GCA_944381345.1 uncultured Christensenellaceae bacterium | reverse complement strand
AGGCAGACTGCTTTCTTTCACCTAAACGCTGCCATGTTTCGCTTTTACCTCCTTTTTCGTTAACATCATGACTTTGTAACAATTGTATTGTAAACCTACATTTTCGGCGGTACGTCAAAAATTTTTGCGGTTTTTCTCTGCGGATTCGGCGCGATCGGGAGATACCTCAAAAATGCGAATCGCGTTAGTCGATCGTTATCGCTTTTGCAGGCTGCGCGTTTTGCGTCGGACGCGACAAGCATACGCGCGTCGGAGGCGGGGGATAATCGCTTTGGAGACAGGAACGTACGCGCTATCTTTGCCGCAGCGCTTGTCATAGCGTGAAACGGGTGGTATAATTGAAAAACGGACGGGAGACGCGTCCTAAACACGAGAGGAGAGCTTTATGGAATCTTTTACTCAAATGCTTAACGATATAGGCACATGGCTGACCACGCAGGGCATCAAGGCGGTCTTTGCTGTAATTGTGCTTATCATCTTGTTCAAGGTCACAAACTTTTTAACAAAGAAACTCGGCAAGCTGATGCGCAAAAAGAAATTGGACGAAGCGGTCGTCCGCGCTGCCGAGACGTGGTCGAGGCGGGGCATAAAATTCTTTTTGCTGATCGTCTTTGTCGCCTACCTCGGCTTTGAGACGTCGAGCATCACCGCGGCGATCGCGTCGCTGGGCGTGACGATAGGTCTTGCGCTGCAAGGCTCGCTGTCCAACATCGCGGGAGGCATAGTCTTGCTCGTGATGCATCCGTACCGCGTCGGAGACGAGATTGAGCTGGAGGGCGAAAAGGGTACGGTCGAGGACATCAAATTGTTCTATACCTACATTCGCAAGGCGGACAACACCCTTGTCGTCATCCCGAACAGCACAGCCGCGAACGACGAGATCATCAACTTCACGACCAAGCCTACGCGCAGGGTCGATCTCGTATTTTCGGTTTCTTACGACGACGATTTCGAGACCGCGAAGGCGATCATCCTCGATTGCGTAAAGAGGGTGGGATACGCGCTCGACGATCCGGAGCCGTTTGTCGGCATGCAGGCGCATGCGGCGTCGAGCATAGACATAGCCGTAAAGTTTTGGGTGCCGACGGAGAAGTATTACGACGCTCAATACGCGATGCGCGAGTCGGTCAAGCTCGCATTCGACGCCAACGGCATAAGCATACCCTATCCGCAGATTGAGGTTCACAACGCCGCGGACAGAGAGCAAAAGAAGAGCAAATAAACCGCGGCGAACGCCGCAAAAGGAGAGGATATGGGCACAATTTCCAAACGAAAGAAGATAATCATCGGTGTCGTTGCAGCCGTATTGGTCATCGTGCTAATCGTGGGGCTGTCGATTTTCGGTTGGCTGTATGCGTTCGACTATCGAAAAGACCCCGTCGAAAAGGCGACGAGCGTCACCTTGCCCGAGGACGGCAAGCTGCGCGTGTTGCAATTGACCGATCTGCACCTGACCGCGCCGGCGTGGAACGCCAACGACAAGCAGACGCTCGAATGGGTAAGGACGGCTATTCGACTGTCAGATCCCGACGTCGTTGCCGTCACCGGCGACGCCGCGGCGAGCATTTATTGGTATCGTCAGCGCGACAAGGCGATCGTCGAGATCGCCGAGATCATGGAGGAGGCGCAAATTCCGTGGATGTACACCCTCGGCAACCACGACGGCGAGTGGAGCTGGGATACGCAGCAACCCGTCGGCAGGGACAACGAAGAGCAGGGCAACGAGGAGATCCTCGAAGTGCTTAAAGGCTACAAATATTCGCTCATGCAAAAGGGCGATACGACCGGCACCGGCAACTATGTGATAGATGTTGAGGACAAAGACGGCAACGTCGTCTACGGGCTGATCAATATGGATACGCACGGCAAGGTGTTCAATGAGGACGGCAGCCGCGGACCCGGATATATGGGGCTGTCGAATGAGCAGGTGCAGTGGTACGAGAGAGAGATAACCGCGCTTTGCGAGCGCGCGGGCAAAACCGTAAATTCCGCGCTGTTTATGCACGTTCCTCTCTACGAATATCAGGACGCGCTGGACAACTATCCGCTTTGGGGCGGCTTTGAGCAATTCACCATTCAAGATCATTGCTATGTTCCCGAGGAAAATATAGGAATGTACGATAAGATTGTCGAGCTTGGAAGCACCGACTTTGTCACCGCGGGGCACGACCACGACCACAACTTCGCGGTGATGTACGAAGGGAAAAAGGACGATGACGGCATCCCCGCCAACGAAGGCAAGCCCGTCATATTGCACTACGGCAGGACGTCGGGCGTCGAGGCATGGGAAAGACGTATCCCCATCGGCGCGAGCGTCATCGACATCAACGTATATGCAAAGGATACGGAGAGCAGATACAAGATCAGTGTGATAGAGCCGCCCGAGAGCTTTGATTACAACGAGTATTCGGGGTGGTGAGCGAGCAGCCGACGGCATAGTCCGTCGGCAATTTTTTGCGCGGACATCGAGCGGAAACTCATGCGCCGGCAAACATAAAGTCCGCGCGCGAGCCGATCAAAGGACGCGGCTTTCGCCGCGCCCCGGGTTTGCCGCTCAGGCGGTCAGCTTGACCGCAGACAAAGAAGCGTTCGCACCGACTTCGGCGGTGTACCCGCCGGTATAGGAGGGGAAGGTCAGGGCGAGATTGAGTTCGTCGTTTTGGGAGAGCGTCACCACAAAACTCCCCGACAGCGGCGTCGCCTGGTTCGCGGGCGCATAGACCGTCTGTTGCGTGGACGCGATCGGCGCGTCGTTTTGCAGCACTTGCGCGGTCACGTTGCCCGCGACGCTCGGCGAGACGTTGAGAGAGTAGGAGACCAAATACGTCCCCGCCTGCTGTATCGTCAACGTGTTCGCCGCCGCGCCCATGTTCTCGTCCGCACCCGTCGTGTTGAGTTCGAGTTCGACCGGCGTCGTCGTGTCGGTCACCGTGGGCGTTTGAGCGGCGTTTTGGTAGAGTTGACCGTATGCGGTAGCGATCGCGGGACCGGTGGGACCCGTCGGACCCGTCGCGCCCGTAGCTCCGGTCGCGCCCGTTGCTCCCGCCGCGCCTTGCGGACCGGTCGGACCCGTCGGACCCGTCGCGCCCGTTGCTCCGGTCGCGCCCGCTGCTCCCGCCGCGCCCGCAGGTCCCGTAGGGCCGGTGGGTCCGGTCGGCCCGGTCGCCCCTGACGGACCGCCGGGAGGACCCATCGGACCGGTAGGCCCTGTCGGACCCGTTACGATATAATACGGAGGCGTGCCGAAGCCCGGCCGTCTGCCGCAATTGCAAAAGTTGCATCCCATTCCAAACATATTTCTTCTCCTTGACGGAAGTTTCGATACATTATATGCCGACTCGATCCCCGCGGTGAGAAAAGGACGTTTCGCAAGCGAAAAACAGTTGACAAACTGCTATTGCGGGGATAAAATGATAAGTACGATTGCAGCGCCATACGGCGCGCGCAGGGACAAGTGTCCCGCAAAGAGCGTCACAGAGAGCCTCTCCGGCGGCTGAAAGAGAGGTACGCGGCGGCGGAGACATACCACCCGGCGAAAAGCACGTCCCGCCGAACGAGTCGGCGCAATGAGATGCGGCGAAAGCCGTAAGTAAGGTGGAACCACGCCGAGGCGTCCTTGCAAATGCAGGGACGCCTTTTTTGGAGGTATATATGATAAAAGTCACATTGAAAGACGGCAGCGTTTTGGAGTGCGCGGACGGCGAGAGCGTAGCGCAGATCGCGGCGCGCATTTCCGAAGGGCTGGCGCGCGCGGCGCTGGGCGCGATCGTTGACGGCAAGGTCGTAGAATTGGGGTTTGCGCCCCGAAAGGATTGTTCTTTGCAGATCCTCACTTTCAAAGATCCCGAGGGCAGGCGCATATATCGCCACACCTGCTCGCATGTACTCGCTCAGGCTATGAAGAGCGTCTATCCCACGGTCAAGCTGGCGATCGGCCCTGCGATCGACGAGGGATTTTACTATGATTTCGACTTCACCACGCCCATCACATTCGAGGAATTGGAGATGGTCGAGCGCGAGATGACCAAGATCGTCAAAGCCGATTACAAATTGGAGAGATTCGTTTTGCCCCGCAAAGAGGCGATCGAGTTGATGCAAAGCTACAACGAGCCGTACAAGGTCGAACTCATCAACGATCTGCCCGAGGACGCTGAGATATCTTTCTATCGCCAGGGCAATTTCGTAGATCTGTGCGCGGGTCCGCACCTGCCGTCCACAGGAATGATCAAGGCGTTCAAGCTGACCTCGCTCACGGGCGCGTATTGGCGCGGCAACGAACACAACAAAATGCTGTCCCGCGTCTACGGCACTTGCTTTGACAAAAAGAGCGAGCTGACCAAATATCTCGCCGCAGTCGAAGAGGCTAAAAAGCGCGACCACAACAAGTTGGGCAGAGAACTCGGCATCTTTATGACGGACGAGCGCATAGGTCAGGGCTTGCCGCTGCTCATGCCCAAGGGCGAGCGCATCTTCCGCACGCTTGTCCGCTTTGTCGAGGACGAGGAGGACAGACGCGGCTATGTGCGCACCAAGACGCCATACATGGCAAAGTCCGATCTTTACAAGGTCTCGGGGCATTGGGATCACTACAAGGACGGGATGTTTGTCATTGGAGACGAGGAAAAGGACGACGAGGTGTTCGCGCTGCGCCCGATGACTTGCCCTTTCCAATACACCATCTACAACAACGGGCTTAAAAGCTACCGCGATCTGCCGATCAGATACGGCGAGATATCCACGCTGTTCCGCAACGAGAACAGCGGCGAGATGCACGGGCTTATCCGCGTGCGTCAATTTACGATCAGCGAGGGGCACATCGTCTGCACTCCCGAACAGCTCGAGGACGAGTTCAAAGGTGCGGTTGACCTCATCAAGTTTATGCTCGGCGCGATAGGCTTGCAGGACGACGTGACGTACCGTTTCTCCAAGTGGGATCCCGAGGACACAAAGAAATACATCAACGAGCCTGAGATTTGGGCAAAGGCAGAGGCGACGATGAAGAAGATCCTCGACCACCTCGGCATCGAATATACCGAAGCGGTCGGAGAGGCGGCTTTCTACGGACCTAAGCTGGACATCCAGATCAAGAACGTCCACGGCAAAGAGGACACCATCATCACCGTGCAGGTCGATATGTTCCTTGCCGAAAACTTTGACATGACCTATGTAGACGAGAACGGCGAAAAGCGCCGTCCGTACATCATCCACCGCACATCGATAGGCTGTTTCGAGCGTACGATCGCGCTGCTCATCGAAAAATACGCCGGCGCGTTCCCGCTGTGGATCGCCCCGACGCAGGTCAAGATCATCAGCGTCACCGAACGCAACGAGGATTATGCCAAAGAAGTCGCTAAAAACCTCGAAATGTACGGCGTGCGCTGCGAGGTCGACACACGCAACGAGACGATCGGATACAAGATACGCTCCGCGCAACTCGAAAAAGTGCCGTATATGCTCGTCGTCGGCGACAAGGAACAACAGGACGAGGTCGTATCCGTGCGCAGGAGAGGCGAGGGCGTACTCGGAGCTATGGATCTCGACGAGTTCACCGAGAGAGTATTGAGCGAGATTTCCGAGAGAAGATTGGATTGATCCCAAAAACGGGGCGCGCCGTTTTTCGCGGCGCGCTTTGACAGCAGACAAAAAGCGGTTTCGGATAAATCGTCCGAAACCGCTTTTTATGCTCTTCAAAATGTTTCGTTTTTCAAAATCGAACTGCGGCTCTTGCATACGCAGCCGTTTACGCCTGCGGTCTATACGAAAAGTATCAGACTTGCTTTGCTGTCGCAGGGACTTTGATCGGCGCTTTTTCGGAGATATAGCCGCTCATGCCGTTGAACAGGTTGCGTATGTGGTCGCCAACGCGCTCCAAGTCGTTGACGAGATGCAGCCATACCGCTCCAGCGTCGGCGGAGCATTGCCCCGATGCGAGGCGTTTGATGTGAGACGCCTCGAACTTGTCCTTGCAGTCGTCCACCTTTTGTTCCGCTTCGTCCACTTCAAGGCGCAGCGAAAGATCTTTGGCGGCGAACGCGCGCATCACCAGCGCGTACAGTTCGTCTACGTCGGCGATCATCTCGTCCAGTTCGGCGAGCGCGTCGGGGGAGAGAGAGGCGTTTTGTTTGACGAGGGCGTCGGCATATTCGACGATGTTTTCGGCGTAGTCGCCGATCCTTTCGAGGTCGGATACCGCGCGGTAGTAGCTGCTCAGCTCGTGCTCGCTCTCCGAAGACAGCGGGTTGGTGGTCAGTTTGACATTGTAGACGGTCAGCTCTTTGAGCAAAAAATTGAGGTGAGCTTCGCGGGAGCGGAACTTGTCGCGCTTGTCGAACCTGCCGTCGCGCACCGCGCCCAAAGCCCAATCCAAATTCTTTTTGGCTACGCTTGCCATCAATTCTATCTCCTTGCGCACCTGCGCTAGCGCGATCGACGGCGTGGCGAGCAGTCTTTCGTCTACGTAGGCGAATTTGTCGGCAACGATGCCGTCCTCGTCAGGCTTTTGTTTTTTGTCGCGGACTATCAGCTCGGAAAGGCGGGTGATGTACTTTATGAAGCCTACGAGCAAGATCGTTGTCGTCACGTTGAATATCGTATGGAACATAGCTATCTGCGTCTCTATCTCGGGGAATGCGGCGGACAGCCATTCATCGATGGGCAGCACGAGCGCGAGAATGAAGAACACGATCGATCCGAACACGTTGAACATCAGGTGTATCACAGACGCGCGCTTGCCGTTGGTGGTCGCGCCTATCGACGCGAGTACCGCAGTCACGCAGGTGCCGATATTGATGCCGAGAGTGAGGAAAATCGAGCTTTTGAGGTCGACAAGCCCTACGCCCGCCATAGTGATCAAAATGCTCGTGGTCGCGGACGAACTTTGGATGATCGCGGTGATCACGAGTCCTATCAACAGCAAAAGAAAGGGGTTGCTGACCGCGGCGATCGCGTTGCGCACCGTCTCGGAATCGCTGAACGTCTCCATCGACGAACTCATCACTTCCAGTCCGATGAAGATCATCCCTATGCTTCCGACGAGTTGTCCCGCGCGGACGACCTTGTCGTTTTTGGACAGCATCGTCATGAACGCGCCCACGCACGCCGTCGCGCCCAAAAACGCGGTTATCGGCAAAAATTGCAGCGCGACTATCTGCGCGGTTATCGTCGTGCCGATGTTGGCGCCCATTATGATTGCGGTCGCCTGGCGCAGCGTCATAACGCCCGCGTTGACAAAGCCTACGACCATGACCGTGGTAGCCGAAGAACTCTGTATCACCGCCGTCACACCCGCGCCGACGGCTATACCGGCAAAGCGGTTGGAACTGATCTTGTTGAATACGTTTTTGAGCTTGTTGCCCGCAATGGATTCAAGCGATTCGCTCAAAATTTTGAGAGCGATCAAAAAAACGCCCAAACCGCCCAGAAGAGTGAGTATCATTTCGAATGTCGGCATGTATCCTCCCGCGGCGCGCGGCGCCGTAACTACTTTATAACAAATTACGCAGCTCGAAGTCAAATAAATATAGACAGAAATGGGAAAATAATGTATAATTGAAGAGTAGCGGACGGGCGCGTCCGCGCGCACTCCGAAATCATTGCGCCGAGAAGGCGTATCGTCGGGCAAAATGCGCGCTCTTACGCAAATAATCTCGGAGAATTGCCATGCCGACACTCGTACTTCTCGATTCCAACTCGCTGCTCAACAGGGCATATTACGCGATGAGCCAGCTCACGGACCGCAAGGGGCGTCCCACCGGGGCGATCCACGGGTACTTTACGATGTTTGCAAAACTCGTCGCTCAATACAAGCCCGACAAGGTAGTCGCCGTATTCGACCGCAAGGCGCCCACTTTCCGCAAGGAACTGTACGACGGCTATAAGGCGACCCGCAAGCCCATGCCCGACGATCTAGCCGCGCAGTTGCAGCCCGTCAAGGATATGCTGGGGCTGATGCGCGTCCCCGTGTGCGAAAAAGACGGCTACGAGGCGGACGACATAATCGGTACGCTCGCGCGCCGCTTTGACGGCGACGTGCTTATCGTCACCGGCGACCGCGACAGCTGGCAGCTGATCGACGCCAAGACCAAGGTAGTGTTTACGATCAAAGGCATTTCGGACGTCGCGCTGATGGACGAGGCAAAACTCAAAGAGGACTATGGGCTGATCCCGTCGCAGGTCATCGATCTCAAAGCGTTGATGGGCGACGCGTCCGACAACATCCCCGGCGTGCCAGGCGTGGGCGAAAAGACCGCAAAGGGACTGCTCGATCTGTACGGCACGCTGGACGGAGTCTACGCCCACCTCGACGAGGTGAAGGGCAAGCTGCGCGAAAAGTTGGAACAAAACAAAGATCTTGCCTATCTTTCATACAAGCTTGCGACGATAGACACCGACAGTCCGATTGACGACGGCGCGCTCGCGCCCGACTTCGAGCCGGTGTTCCCGGTCGCGCTCAAAAAGGAATTGCTCGACTACAACCTCGCCAAACTCGCCGATTCGTTTGCATACGACGACGGCGCGGCGGCGGAATGCGCGGGGATAACGCTTCCCGACGCGGAGACCGTCGCCGATGAGGAGAGCCTTGTCCGCGCGGTCGCGGAAACGAAGGGCGCGGCGGCGGTGGACATATCGGGCGAAAAGATATTCTTTGCGTCGGAGGCGGGTTCGTATGCAGTCGCCGTCACCGACAACTTTTTTGACGAGGGCGTGACCTTCGACGCCGCGCTCGCCGCGCTGAAACCGCTGTTGGAGGACGGGGACAGGATCAAGGTGTGCTTTGACGCCAAGACGCTCGTTCATACGCTGGACGGCTACGGCATTGCGCTGCGCGGCTGGGACGACGTCATGCTCAAAGCGTATCTGTGCGACAGCAACGCCGGGTACAAAAACGCGTCCGATCTGTTTGCCGCCTACGACATACCCGGCGCGAATGCGGGCGCGGCGCTGCTCAAAGCGGACGCATTGCTCGAAGAGGAGATGTCTCAAAAGGAGCAGACCGCGATGTACCGCGACCTCGAAAAGCCGCTCGTCGGCGTGCTCAAAGACATGGAGGACAGAGGTTTCACCGTCGATCGGGACACGCTGCAGAAGCTGTCGGAAAGGTTCGGCGCGCAGCTTGACGGACTGTCGGCGAGGATAACGGAACTCGCGGGCGAGCCGTTCAACCTAAACTCCACCAAACAGCTCGCGCACATCCTGTTTGAAAAACTCGGGCTCAAAGCGGGCAAAAAGACAAAGAGCGGTTATTCGACCAACGTCGAGGTGCTGGCAGCGCTCAAAAACGAGCATCCCGTCATTCCGCTCATTTTGTCCTACCGCGAATTGTCAAAGCTCAAATCGACATATCTTGACGGGATGCTGCCCCTCATCGACGCAAAGGGGCGGATACACACCGTGTTCCGCCAGGCGGTCACAGCTACGGGCAGGCTGTCGTCGACAGAGCCGAATCTGCAAAATATACCGATACGAAAGGAGAGCGGCAGGGAGATAAGGCGTATGTTCGTAGCCTCGCCCGGCTGCAAGCTGGTCTGCGCCGACTATTCGCAGATAGAGCTGAGGCTTATGGCGCATTTCAGCGGCGACAGACATATGATCGAGGCGTTCAAAGCGGGAGCGGATTTCCACGCCGCTACCGCGGCGAAACTGTTCCGCGTACCGCCCGAACTCGTCACCCCGGATATGCGCCGCAGCGCAAAGGCGGTCAACTTCGGCATAATCTACGGTATAAGCGACTACGGACTGTCCGAGGATCTCGGCGTAGCGGTGTGGCAGGCGCGCGAATATATGAATAATTATTTTGCGACCTATCCCGACGTAAAGAGATATATGGAAAGCAGCGTGGAATACGCCAAAGAACACGGATTTGTCCGCACTCTCGACGGCAGACGCAGATATATCCCCGAACTCAAGTCTACCAACTACAATACCCGCTCTTTCGGCGAGCGCGTTGCGATGAATATGCCGTTACAGGGTACAGCGTCCGATATAATCAAAAGGGCGATGATCTCCGCCGACCGCGCGCTCAAAGACGCGGGGCTGAAAGCCGGACTGATCATGCAGGTGCATGACGAATTGATCGTCGACGCGCCCGAGGACGAGGCGCAAAGAGCCGCCGTCATCCTCAAACGCGAAATGGAGAACGCCGCGCGTCTTGCGGTGCCGCTGATCGCCGACGTCGGCATAGGCGACAATTGGTTGGAGGCAAAATGAGGCTGATCGCCGTCACCGGACCCATGGGCAGCGGCAAGTCCACCGTTGCAAATTACATAAAGAGCCGAGGTTTCGCGGTCTACGATTGCGACCGAATTTTCAACACGGGCGTGATAAATTCGCCCGAGTATATCGCCGAGATAGACCGTCTTTTCGGCACGGTAAAAGACGGCAAAGTGGACAAAAAGGCGCTCGCCGCACACCTTGCGGCGCATCCCGGCGACGTCGCCCTGCTTAACGCCGCGGCGCACCCCAAAGTCATAGCCGCGCTGCTTGAAAAGGCAAAAGATAAGGACGTCGTCTTTGCCGAGGTGCAGGTCCCCGAGGCGCTCGAAGGGACGCCGCACGAACTGTGGCTCGTCACCGCGCCCGAACGCGTAAGGGCGGCGAGAGTCGCCGTGCGCGACGGCAGGAGCGAAGAGCAAATAGCCGCGATGTTCGCGTTGAGGAGACGCAACGAGCAGCCCGCCGACCGGGTCATCGACAGCGACTGCTGTCCGGACGAACTTTACCGCCGAGTGGATCGCGCGCTCGCCGAAGAGGGACTGATTTGAACGCACTGCGCGGCAACGGTTGCGTTGTGCGCGCGATTGAGTTATAATATACGAGATATGTTTTATTCCGTCACAGGCAAAGTAGTGTTTTACGAGGAGGGCAGGCTTGCGGTCGCCACTCCGGGTGGGGTAGCTTACGAACTGCTTGTCAGCAACGCCACTCTCGCAAAGCTGGGCAGACAGGGCGAGACCGTCACCATCTACTGCCGTCTTGCGGTAGCGCAGGACGACGTCAGGCTGTTCGGCTTTTACTCCAAGGAAGAAAAGGCGATGTTCGATAATCTGACATCGGTCGGAGGCGTCGGCGGCAAACTCGCGCTGCAGATCCTGTCGTCCGTCGACGTGTCCACGCTTGCGATAGCTATCGTAGGAGGGGACGCCGCGACGATGTCCAAGGTCAAGGGCATAGGCAAAAAGACAGCCGAGCGCATCATCTTGGAGCTGCGCGAACAGGTGTCGTCGAGCGTGTCCTCGATCGCGCCCGCAGACGCTTTACCGATGAATGCCGCGGTGGACGCGACCGCGCAGGACGCGATCGCCGCGCTTGTGTCGCTGGGCATTTCCAAGACGGACGCATACACCGCCGTTTCCGCGGCGATGAAAAAGACGGACAAGCTCGAACAGATCATCGGGCTTGCGCTGAGGAGCTTTGACAAATGAGCGATTTCGACGAACGCGAACCGAGATTTATGTCCTCGTTGCAGACTGCGAGCGAGAGCGACAGCGAAAATACGCTGCGTCCGCGCACGATGGACGAATATGTCGGACAGGATAAGATCAAGGAAAATTTGGAGATCTACATAAAGGCTGCCGTAGCAAGGGGAGAGCCCCTCGACCACGTGCTGCTGTACGGTCCTCCGGGTTTGGGTAAGACCACGCTCGCGCACATCATCGCGTCCGAGATGAACGCGCAGATCCGCATCACCTCCGGTCCGGCGATCGAAAAGGCGGCGGACCTTGCGGCGATATTGACCAATCTCGGCGAAAACGACGTGCTGTTCATCGACGAGATACACCGCCTCAACCGCAACGTAGAGGAGGTGCTGTATCCGGCGATGGAGGACTTCGCGCTCGACTTTGTCGTCGGCAAAGGACCGTCGGCAAAGAGCATACGCCTCGCGCTGCCCAAGTTTACGCTTATCGGCGCGACGACCAAGGCTGGCATGCTTACTTCGCCGCTGCGCGACCGTTTCGGCGTCAACTGCCGCTTGGAGATGTATACTCCCGAACAGCTCGCCAAGATCGTGCGCCGCTCGGCGGCTATCCTCGGAGTGGAGATCACCGACGACGGCGCGGTGGAGATAGCAAGGCGCAGTCGAGGTACTCCGCGAATCGCCAACCGCATCCTAAAACGCGTGCGCGACTTCGCCGAGGTCAAGGGCGAAGGAGTGATAGACAGGAATGTCGCCGACCACGCGCTGGGCAAGATGGAGATAGACAAGCTTGGGCTTGACTCGGTGGACGCAAAGATAATCCTGACGATGATCGACAAGTTCGGCGGCGGTCCCGTCGGCTTGGATACGCTCGCAGCGTCGGTAGGCGAGGACAGCGGCACGATCGAGGATGTCTACGAACCCTATCTTATGCAGATCACTTTTATCGCCCGCACGCCGCGAGGCAGAGTGGCGCTGCCCGACGCGTACAGACACTTCGCAAGAGAAGTGCCCCAGTCGGCTATCCGCCAGATGAGCATGCTCGACGCTTTTGACAAAGATCGATGAAAACAAGCGATTTCGACTACTATTTGCCCGAGAGATTGATCGCGCAGACTCCGATCGAGCCGCGCGATCGTTCGCGTATGCTCGTCTACGACAGGGCGCGCGACGCCGTGCAGGATCGAGTCTTTTGCGAGCTTCCCGAGTTTCTGCGCCCCGGCGACGTGCTCGTCGTCAACGACACCAAGGTCATCCCCGCGCGCATATACGGCGTGCGCCTCGGCGACGACGGCACAGAGGGCGCGCATGTGGAGACGCTGCTGCTCAAACGCGTCGATTACAAGAGATGGGAGTGTATAGCCCGCCCCGCGCGCAAGCTGCTGCCGGGACGGAGGATAAAGTTTTCGGACGATCTGTATGCGACCGTTTTGAGTACGGGCGACGAGGGGATGAGGGTGCTGGAGTTCGAGTTCGACGGCGTGTTCGAGGACATCCTGGACAGAGTGGGCAACATGCCGCTGCCGCCGTATATCCACGAAAAACTTAAAGACAAGTCGCGTTATCAGACCGTCTATTGCAGGAAGGAGGGCTCTGCCGCCGCGCCGACCGCAGGGCTGCACTTTACGCCCGAATTGCTGCAAAAGATAGAGGATATGGGCGTCATCGTCGCGCGCGTGCTGCTGCACGTAGGCCTCGGCACGTTCCGCCCCGTCAAGGAGGAAAGCGTTGAAGGGCACAAGATGCACAGCGAATACTACGAGGTCTCGCAACAGAGCGCCGACATCATCAACGCCGCCAAACGAGACGGCAGACGAGTGATCTGCGTAGGCACGACTTCGGTGCGCACCGTGGAGAGCGCGTCTACCGACGACGGAGAGATTCACCCCGGGCACGGCAACACCGAGATATTCATCTATCCCGGTTACAAGTTCAAGATCGTCGACTGTCTGATCACCAACTTCCATCTGCCTCAATCGACGTTGATCATGTTGGTCAGCGCTCTCGTCGGCAGAGAAAAGACGCTCGAATTGTACAGGCACGCCGTGGACGAGGAGTACAGATTTTTCTCGTTCGGGGACGCGATGCTGATATTGTGACAAATATATAATATTGCGAATACGCACACGGGCACGAAAAAGGAGAAATTGTGGACAGCGCTTTCAGATATGAAGTCATAAAGGTTTGCCGCCAAAGCGGCGCGAGGATAGGACGGCTCTATACGCCTCACGGCGTGATAGAGACGCCCGTCTTTATGCCCGTCGGCACAAATGCGACCGTCAAGTCGCTGACTCCCGAGGCGGTCGAGCGCACAGGCGCGCAGATTGTCCTCGCCAACACCTATCATCTCTATCTCCGCCCGGGACACGAGTTGGTGCAAAAGGCGGGCGGGCTGCACG
Organism: uncultured Christensenellaceae bacterium; assembly: GCA_944381345.1. Taxonomy (GTDB): domain Bacteria; phylum Bacillota; class Clostridia; order Christensenellales; family UBA3700; genus Ornithoclostridium. The sequence goes on along the minus strand of CALWKU010000036.1, from coordinate 20,385 downwards.
AGTTTATGAATTGGCAAAAGCCCATTTTGACGGACAGCGGCGGATTTCAGGTATTTTCGCAGGCGTCGATGCGTAAGATAAGCGACGACGGCGTCAAATTCTCGTCTTATATCGACGGCAGCAAACACTACATGACTCCCGAATACGCAATGGACATACAGCACGCGCTCGGCGCGGACATTGTCATGGCGTTTGACGAATGCACGCACGGCAATACGGACAGGCGCAAGTCTGAGGTTGCGATGCGCCGCACGCTTCGTTGGCTGGAGCGGTGCGCCAAGCGGCACGAGGGACATAAGCAACAATTGCTGTTTCCTATAGTTCAGGGCAATATGTTCGAGGATCTGCGCGTCGAGAGCATAAAGGGCGCGCTGCAATTCGCAAAGTGCGGGTTTTCTATCGGCGGACTGTCGGTCGGCGAGCCAAAAGAGGTGATGTACCGTATGCTCGACGTGCTGCGCCCGTACTATCCCGACGATCAGCCGCGCTATCTCATGGGCGTCGGCAGCCCCGACTGTCTTGTCGAGGGGATTCTGCGCGGGATAGATATGTTCGACTGCGTGCTGCCCACGCGCATGGCTCGCAACGGCGCCGCGTTCACCCCGTACGGCAATCTGACCGTGCGCAACGCTTCCTGCCGCGAGCAGTTTTTTCCGGTGGACGAGGAGTGCGACTGCTATTGCTGCCGGAACTTCACCCGCGCATATATCAGACACTTGATCGCAAGCGACGAGATCTTGGGCGGAGAGCTGCTTTCCATGCACAACATCCGCTTTCTGATACGACTGACCGAACAGGCGAAACAGGCGATCCGCGAGGACAGATTCGGCGACTTTGCCGACGAGTTCAGACAAAAATACGATTGGGGCAAAAAGGTGAGATGACCGCTCGTAGTCCCGAAATAGCGAAATAGAAGAGAGTTTAATGCACGATTAAGCAAAATTTTACACAAAATACTTGCTTTTGTGGCGTCACTTGCTTGCTATTTTGCGCCGAATTATATATAGTATTAGATAGCGCGCCGCGTATGCGCGCAGACAAAAGGAGTTACCATGAAAGAATTGCTTATTATGGCGGCGGAAGAAGGCGGAAACGACAATACTTCCATCATCATGCTCGTCGTTCTGGGCGCGTTGATGATCGGCATGATGCTCTTGTCAATCATCCCCCAGCGCAAAAGACAAAAGAAAGCCCAGGAAATGATGAACAGCATCAAGACCGGCACCAAGATCAGGACTATAGGCGGATTCGTCGGCATCATCAAGGCGATCGACAATCAGCAGAACGTGTTCGTTCTCGACATCAGCGCCAATCTCGACGGCTCAATGCTCGTCACGATAGACAAGGGAGCGGTCTACAACGTCATCGCCACCCCGGACGGAGTGCCTGTGAGCAACGAGACTGCCGTCGCCGCTCAAAAGGAAGCTCCGGTAGCCGCCGACGATGAAGTCGCGGACGCCGAGAGCGCAGAGAAAAAGGCGAAAAAGCGCGGACGCAAGTACAGAGAAGCCGCCGAGAGCGAAAGCACGGATCAGACTCCGTTCGAGGACGGAGAGGTCATCGACAACGCTGCCGACGAGGTCGCAGACGCGGCGGAAGAAGTCCAAACTTCGGATGCGGACGTTCAAGTCGAGGAAAAGGAGAGCGACGCCGCAGGCATCGACGGCGGCAAAGATCTCAAATCCTGAACTTACGAATTTTGCGGGCGCATTTCGCGCCCGCTTTTTCATGCGCTGCCGCCGATATACCATGACGTGAAATTGATTTTGCATAGTCTTTTCGGCGAACATTCACGATGGCAAGACGCGTTGTTTAAACTGCTTTGCCTTGCAAACGGGAGCGTTATGCCTTGGCGTCTTTGCCGATATTGACTGCGAGTATTCCGCTCAGCGCCCCCGACGCGGCGCAGGTGAGGGCGTCGAATATGCTCATGCCGCCGTGGTCGAACTTGCCGCTCGTCAGCGAAAATATCAAATAGGTCGCTCCTGCGTACAGCAGTCCCGCAATCAGACCTTTGAGCAGTCCGTTGCTCTTTTTGCGCATCCCTATCACCGACGCGAGTGCGATAGCGACTATCTTGATCGCTATGTTTATCGGCTCGATAAATTTTTCCGGGACTTCCGCAAAGCCCACCACCGCCGCGAATATTGCGATCCCTATTACCGAAAAGATAACCGACAGAAGCGTCGCTAGGACGATGTCGGCAATGTCATGCTTGTCCGTTTTGGTCATATGTCACCTCCGAGAGAGGATATGCGGCGACATTTCGGATTAGAACGATCGCCCAAAGCAAACAGACATATTCGGAGCGCGGCGTCGGGCGCGAAAAAATGCCGCAATCGCTTGCATTATCCGCCGCGATATATTAAAATAGAATTACCAAACGAACTCGGAGGTGTATTATGAAACACATCAACAGCATAGTCAAAGACGGGATGAAAAAGAGCGGCAACATCGGCTGCGGCGAGTGCCAATCCAGCTGCCAATCCGCTTGCAAGACAAGCTGCACGGTCGGCAATCAGAGCTGCAAGCAGCGCGACGAAAAGGTCAATACCGTCAAAAAGCCGTTGCTTTGATATCTTGATATGACGCATCCGTTTTGTTTCCGCATCGGAGACAGGACGTATAGCTTTTTGTACGACACCGAAAGTGGCAGCCTCCACAATGTGGATCATGTCACTTTTTTATGTGCAAAAGAGCGTTACGGTCTTGAATTTTCCGAGCAAGAAAGGAGTGAATACACAGCCGTCTCCCTCGCCGAAAGAGATGAGATAAAAGCCGAATTAGAAAAGCTCGTCAAAGAAGGCGTGCTTGACAGCCCGTGCTCCGTCACGATGAACAAAAAGCGTGTCGGAGAGGTCAAGGCGTTGTGCCTGCACATCTGCCATGACTGCAATCTGCGCTGCAAATACTGCTTCGCCGATGAGGGAACTTACCATACCTCCGACAGAGCGCATATGCCCGTAGAGGTGGGGGTGAAAGCGGTCGACTTCCTCATCGCCAACAGCGGCAGCCGCCGTAATCTCGAAATAGATTTCTTCGGCGGAGAGCCGTTGATGAACATGAAAACGGTCAAGGCGGTCGTAGAGTATGCGCGCTCGCGCGAAAAAGAGACGGGCAAGACCTTCAACTTTACGATGACCACAAACTGCCTGTTGCTCGACGAGGAGAACCGCCGCTGGCTAAACGAGAATATGTACAACGTCGTGCTGTCGATAGACGGCAGACGGGAAGTGCACAACCGCGTGCGCAAGACCCCGAACGGCAAAGACGTCTTTGACGTCATCCTCAACAACGCCCTTGAATTCCGAAAGATCCGCGGCGATAAGTCGTACTATGTCCGCGGCACGTTCACTGCTCTAAACCTCGACTTTGCCGACGACGTACTGTTTCTCAACGACTGCGGATTTGATCAGATCTCCATGGAGCCTGTCGTGACCGACATCCCCGAACTTGCGATAAGAAAAGAGCACATACCCGCGATCCTTTCCGAGTATGAACGGCTCGCGCGCGCCTATATCGAACGCCGCAAGACAAACAAGTGGTTCAATTTCTTCCACTTTATGATAGACCTCGAGGGCGGTCCGTGCGTGATCAAACGTCTGACAGGCTGCGGCAGCGGCTGCGAATATCTCGCCGTCACTCCAAGGGGAGATATCTATCCCTGCCACCAATTCGCAGAGAACAAGCCCTACTACATGGGCAACGTCCTCAAGTCGACCGATTACGACCTCTCCGTCAGCGAAAAGTTTGCCCGAAACATCGTTACCCGCAAGCCCGAATGCGCCGACTGCATCGCCAAATATTATTGTTCCGGCGGCTGCGTCGCCAACAACTTAAACTTCGCCGGCAGCATGGACACACCCTACGAATTGTCTTGTTTGATGATGAGAAAGAGGATGGAAGTTTCTATGGCAATTTACGCCATCGAAGGGCAGGCTTGACCGCGGATAAGCGTCGCATATCATTGTCGCGCTCCGGTTTTCTTGCTCACGTATCAAAAGTACGCTCGCGTCGATAAATCCTCGCGCTCCTCGATCTGCTCGCTTCTCCGCGGTCAAGCATACGCCTATCGGAAATTAGTACAAAGCGCGCGTATCATGCGCATATCATTGTCGCGCTGCGGTTTTCTTGCTCACGTACCAAAAGTACGTTCGCGTCGATAAATCCTCGCGCTCCTCGATCTGCTCGCTTCTCCGCGGTCAAGCATACGCTGACCGCTCCGCTTTTAGGGGACACCCGAAAATAAACGCATCGAATCAAAACGCGCGCGTTTGTAGCAAACTGTGCGCCTATTTCTGTCTCGCTGTTTTCGGTTTTCGCCTCAAAGCCAAGGTTTAGTTTTTCATTGTCGTGATCGGCACTACGAATATTCCGCCTTTACGGCGGTAGGCATAGTTTCCTGTGCCTGTCACGGCCATCATGAACGAAGGGACGGGCGTCTTTGAGGTGTCAAGTCTTGCCGCAAGAGTTTTCAGAGTGTCGGCGTATTCTTCGATAATGCGTTTTTTGCATTTTTCATGCCCATCTCCCGGCTGTTTTGTATTTATCGTATAACACATTTCAGACGTCGTCTCAACACTTTCCCCCATTTGGCGGAAATCGTTCCCCCGTTTGGCGAAAATCCAGGGCTTTGAGGTTGCATCGACGCACCCGGACGCGTATGCCCTTGACAAAAACACAATATAATAGTACAATTGATATATAATTGAGAGGTGGTATATGAAAAAGACTTTGTCTTTGCTGAAGATCATGAAATTCGGACTTTCGCTGTTCATCGATCTTTCGCTGTTCATCTATTTGGTGGTAGCGTCAGCGCTTGCAGCAGCGTCCGATGTGTCCACCGGCACGACGACGTTTACGTTGGTCGTTGCGTGGTTTGTTTGGGCGGCGGCTGTGGTGTTGTCGGCACTCATCATCAAAGGATTCCGCAAGCAGGAAACGTGGTCCGACGTCAAGGCTCAAGCGCTTTTCTCGTTTGTATTGTTGGCGGTAGGCGCGTTTGTCCTTGCCGAAGTCAACGTGCTGATCATCGTTTTGTTTGCATTGGTGCTGACAGAATTTATAATACGCGAAAAGGCGGAGACGTCGGACGGAGACGCAGTCGCGCCGCCCGAACCGTCGCACGAAGAGGAAGAACTCAATGCGGAAACGTTCGAGCCGCAGCAGGCGTTGCCGGAACCCCAAAAAACCGACGTCGCACCCGTGACCGAGGAAACGCCCGTCAAGACGTCCGCTAAGCCCGAGCGCAAGGTCATCGCGCCAAAGCGCAGAGGAGACGATGCGGTCCCGTCCGGCGACGCACCGCTTGTCGACAAAGAAGATAAAGACGTTTGATCGTTCGACCCGACCGTCAAGGTCGGGTTTTTCAATCGGTGCGTTTTGTGAAGCAGCGGGTACGGACTAGCGCGTCGCCGACGTCTATGCTTTCGCACGCGCAGACGCGGTTGCGGTTATAGGTGCAGTTTGCGCACTCGCACTTGACGAGGACGTCGGGCGAGTAGCCGTATTCAAAGTCGCGCGCCGCCTCGATAGCGGCGCCGTTTTGGCGAGGTACGCCGTCGCGTTTACACTTTGTCTTGCACACGCCGCGCTTGTCGAAGTCGACTATCCCCGCCATACAGCGGCAGTTGCGGTTGTGTTCGCAATTGCCCGAAGTACACATCAATCCTTTCATAAATACCTCCGAGATAAGTATCGGCATATTTTCGCAAACAATGCATTTGCGCGGAATTGTTGTCAAGCGTCTCGGATTGTGATATGATAAAAACGGAGGCAAACATGAAAGTTTTACTTTTGCAGGACGTCAAGCCGCAAGGCAAAAAGGGCGATATCATTGAGGTCAACGACGGCTACGCGCGCAATTTTCTCATCCGCAGGGGGCTTGCAAAAGAGGCGACCGCCGCGGTGATCAACGAGACCAATCAGCGCCGCGCTGCGGACGAAAAGCGCCGCAAAGAGGAGTCGGATGCGGCGAAACAGGCTGCTGCCGAACTCAACGGCAAAACCGTAGAGATCGCTATCCGCTGCGGAGACAACGGCAAATTGTTCGGCGCGGTCACGTCCAAAGAGATCGCCGAAAAGCTGGTTGGCATGGGCTATGACGTCGACAAGAAAAAGGTCGTACTCAAAGACAGCGTCAAATCGGTCGGCAATTACGAGGCGGAACTCAAATTGTACGCGGGCGTTTCCGCAAAGATAGTCATCGCGGTAAAGCCGCTTTGATTTGTTTGACTATCGGGCGGCGACGCCGCCGTTTACGATTATTCAAATAAAACTTGCATGAAACACGTGTATTATATTTTGTCCGATTTGTCCGACGAAAATCGAATGATTGAAGATGATTGAAGTGCGCATCCGATATATCCGGAAACAGCGGCTATATTTTTTACATAAAATTATCGGAGAGTTCGATCGTTTGAACTCTCCGATACATTTAGAAAAAATAAAAATTTATAAAAAGAACAGTTAGTTTACTTGACGGGGGATAGGTTGTATACTTTAATAGAAAATTATAAATTTATAAGGTGCGACAATGAAACGAGTGATAATATTTATAATAATTATAATGATAGCGACAACTTGTGTTGCGCTGTTCGTTTCCTGCGGGCATGAAGTAAAAGATTTAACCAAGGATGATATCGATTATATTCCCGTCTCTACGGTGGAAGACCTGAAAGCAATGTCGCCGTACGGAGCGTATCGTTTGACGGGAGACATAGATTTCAACGGTGCGTCATGGGATCCGATCCGCGTATGGGCGTTTGACGGAGGGGGTCATACTATCAAAAACTGCATGATCACCACAAATTACTATGATCCTTATGCTGATTACCAATACGCAGGCTTTTTCGGAATGATAAAATATCTAACAAATACCACGTTTGAGAACGTAAAGGTCAGAGGAGTCATAGCAAATAAGCAATTTGAAAGTATCGGAATTGCGGCAGGCACATTAAATTGGCTGGGGTATACAGGTGAAGATACGGAAGAGCACGATGAGTTTTTAGAAAAATGGCAAGGATATATCATGCCGAATCCGTACATCAAGAATGTTGTTGTGAAAAATTCTTCCATAACGTTGACTTCCAATCACACAAACAGCGACTACCCCACATATATAGGCGGTATTGCCGGTATTGTTTACGATGCCGAAAATTGCATTGCGGAGAATTGCGAGATAAGCTATAAAAAAACGGGGAATTAAGGCTTTTATGTCGGAAGTGTTTTTGGCCGCAGTAACGGTTATTTGAATTCAAAAATTATTTCTTGCGGCGCTGAAAATACTCAAATGGACTTGGAATACAACGGCTCCGGAACACTTCACAGCGGCGGCTTTATTGCCTACTCGGGAAGCGAAATAGCCGACAGCTACACGATCGGGGGATCTTTGACGGCGAGCATTACGAGCAAAGCAAATATCGGAGGGTTTGTCGGCGGTACGACTTCGGAGGAACATTCGATCATCAATTGCATGAGCAAGGATAACAGTATTACGATTTTAGGCGAGACATCGGATTGCCGTGGGACGATTGGCGGTTTTGCAGGATATTCGTATATAGAGATTCTCAATTGTCTCAGTTCGGGGAATACAGTATCGATAAACGATACGACCCCGACATCGTGTTCATTTAACTGCGCCGGGTTTGTAGGCGGATTGTATACGATAGGTATGTCTGTCGGCTCGGTTGCAAACTCGCTGTCGATAGGCAACAATATAAGCAATACATATGGAGATTCATCCGTTACTTCCGGGTTTTACGGCACAACTGCCGGCACGATATTGTATAGCGGAGTGAAAGACGCGACATTATCCGGCGGTCAAACGGATGTTTTCGGACCGAGATCCGCAAGTATAAGCAGTTGTATTGCCGATTCGGCAGAATACGGCAACGAAAACGATTTAAGCATTATAAACGAGTGGGACGAGGAAACGATCGTCGATACGTTGCATTTATCGAAAACATACTGGAGTTTTTCTCCGGAAAAAATAATATTGACGGAATTTGATTCCATGGGAGAGTGAAAATGGACAAGAAAAAGCTGACAGTCATTTTGATGTCGAGTCGTGCTATTGCGATGAAACGGGATCAAATTCGTTGCTCAAACCGATAACGGAAAGTCAATTTCTTGATTTTGCAACATTTTCCGATTTGTTGATGTTGAGCGATTCGAGATGGATGGAAGGGAACGGTCGTCCCGCGATATTGAAACTGAGTTAAAGTGCGAAAAACTGCGCTTCACGACTGTGTCTCACGAGAGGCGCAGTTTTATTTGAGCGCAAGAGTTGTTTCTTATACAAGTTTTTATGGCAAAACGCGCACGTCCTCGATCAGACCGTTTTTGACGACGAACATCACCTTGCGCACGCGGCAATAGCCCTCGTTGCCGGCGAGGCAATACACGCCTCTGCGGCAGCCGCAGAAGTCGTCGTCAAAGACGCGGTCGAACGAACCGATCGTCTCGTCGACGTTGACGGGACACGAGGAAGAGACCAGATCGCAGCGGCTTTGGTCGCGGTAGAACAGCTTTTCGAGGTAGAGCCTGCCGATCAAACCGTCGGGATAGCGGTGATCGCGTCGATCGAAAGTGCGCTCGGTCTCGCAAAACGCGCCGTCTTTGATTTTGAACTTGCGAGTCACCGTCGAGTACAGCATTCCGCCGACAAAGTCGCGCAAAACTACGCCGTCGTCCCCCAAAGATATTTCGTCTGCGGCGGCGGTCAGCAGCGGAACATAGCCGCCGCCGTGATAGATGAGCGCGCAAAATATATTTCGTCCGCGCGCAGTGATGCGGATAAGATCGCCGCCGTCGACGCGCGCGCAGACCGCGGCGAGTTTTTCGACGGCGATAGGGCAGCGCAGAGAGAGGATCGCGCCGTCCGTCTCGACGACGAGGGGCGAGTCCTCGCAGCGGCGCGCGGTGATGAGGTGGCGCGCCGCGCCCGAGCAGGAGCATTGCGACGTTTCGGCGCAGAGCGGCGTTGCGGGCGAGAGGTCGAGCGAAAGCAAAAAATGCCCGTTGAGGAAGTCGGTAGCGTTCAGTCCCGCCGCGCGCGGATCGCGCGCGTCTACGACGACGGTTGCGGGCAGGCGCCCGTCTTTCCATCCGCCCAGCGCAAAGACGCCGTCGCGCTCGAATCTCTTCGGCGCGGGCGCTCCGTCCAGCGTATAGGTGCAGTTGTCATCGAGATGAAACACGGCCATATATCCGTATATCATACGGCGTATATTCGTACGATATGCAAAAAAGAGCGCGCCTTGCGGCGCGCGGCTTTGTCATGTCGGCTTACCCGGGGATCTTGTTTGAGACGGTTTTTAATATGTAAGTGGTAGAGCCTTCTATGATCTTGACGATCATATGCGCTATCTTTGTGCCGTCATCGAGCGCGTAGTCCGCGTTGGCGACGGAGCACATCAGCGAAATGCCGCTGCCGGGGAAGGTGCGGTTGAGCGAGACCACCGTCGAGGTGCATTCTACGGTCGGCGTCTCTTCGCCTTCGGATACGGTCGCGCCGTTGGCAAAGATCTCGTTGACCGTCGTACCCGAAAGGGAAACGGTGACCGATTCCTTACCGCCCTGAATGAAGTTGGGCACGGAGAAGGTCAGTCCCGAAGCGACGTCGGGCAGACATCTGACCAATTGATAGAGAAAAGTATTGTCGATATAAGGTGAGGAGTCAAACTCGCCCATATCGATAGAGCCTTCATATTTTTGGTCGCCTTCGACGTAGGAATAGTTGCATTTTTCGTCCGCATAGCGTGCGGTGTAAGTCGTTGTTACGCCATGGTCGAGTTTTTTCTCCGCGCCGTAGACGGGTTTGATGTCGGGGGTGACGACCGAGTCGGTCACGACATAGTCGCCGCTTTCATCAAAACGAAGTTCGGAGTGAATGTGATAGCACGGCTCGGCGTAGGAAAAGCCGTCCAACGTCAACGTTTCGCCGTGGTCGTAGCCCTTTACGGCGACGGTGTAAACGCCTGTGGCGGACTCGGTCTTGTCCGGCGTGTAAGTGACGTCGTAGACGAAATATTCTTCCACGTCCATATTCTCCCAGGGGCGGGAGTCGAGCAGCAGTTTCTGCGCGGGCGTACTTGAACAGCCGGCGAAAGAAACTACGGCAATCACCGCGACGGTTATCGCCGCGATCATCAATGCGATTCTCTTTTTCATAGCACTATTATAACACAAATGCGCGCGATAGCAACCAAAAGAGACGCACATTTCGGCATATCGGCGCGAAAAGGGGCGGCGATGTACCGCAAATGTATTTACAAGCGCGCCGAGGCAAGCTAAAATAGAAGTATGGTGGAATTCTTTTTGACCGATACGCTCGACTGCGCGTCCGTCATCGATCTCATCAAATCGAGGCGGGGAGAGAGGCGTCAGATCTTACTCGTACCCGACCGCTTTATGCTCTATTATGAAAAAGCGGTCATGGAACGGCTCGCCGTCAGCGCGTGTTTTGACGTCGAGGTCGTCAGTTTCGCGCGCCTTGCGAGCAAGATATTGGGCTTGACGGGCGAGAACTTCCTTTCGCCTCAGGGCGCGGTCATGCTGCTGCGCAAGGTGATCGAGGAACAAAAGGACAAGCTCGTCTGCTTTCGTGCGTCTTACGGCAACGTCAACTTTGCTTCCGAGGTGTACGCGGTCATCTCTCAGATCCGCAACAGCGGAATCTCCACCTCGATGATAGAGGACGCCATCGCCGCGCTTCCCACAAAAGTAGTGAACAAATCTAAGGATATTTTACTGCTTTACCGCGGCTATGTCGATGCGCTGCGCGACGGGCTGGTCGACGGCACGTCCAAATTGGCTGCGCTCGTCGAGGCGATCGAGCGCGACGGGTTGGAGGACGCGGACGTATATGTGTCCGATTACCTCTATTTTTCCGGCACCGAGCGTGACGTGCTTGAAGCGATCTTCAAGCGCGCACACTCGACGTCCGTATTTTTCGCCGGGGCGTCGGAGGGCGCGGAGAACGCGCGCATTTACCCGACATCGTGTCTTAATTCGCTGATCGACAGGGCGAGACAGGCGGGCTGTATGGTCAAGATGCACGCGTCCGATCACGGATTGAAAGGGGACAAAAAGGTCATCAAAGAACAGCTTTTTTCATACAACGGCTTTGTTGCTCCGTCTGACGGATTCGTGCGGCTTTGGTCGTCGCCGACCATCGAGGACGAGGTGATGCGCGTCGCGCGCGAGATACGCCGCAAAGTTACCGATGGAGCGCGCTATCGAGACTTTGCGGTCGTATGCTGCGACGCCGAAAGTTATTTGCCGGTGATAACGCGTGTGTTTGCGCGGTGCGGGATAGCGTGCTTTGCCGACCGTAAGCGCAGGCTGTCCGTGCAAGCGGCGCCGAGATTGGTGCTGTCCGCGATGAGAGCCGTCGCCAAAAATTTCCGTCGGCGCGAGATTGTCGAGTTTTGCCGCAGCGGCATATTGGGGCTTGACGGTACCGCAGTCGACGTGTTTGAAAATTATATGGTCAAATACGGCATAGACGGCTTTTCGCCGGTCAAGCCGTTCGCTGCCGGCGGTGACATCGATCCCGACCGCGCGGTCGCAGACGCCGTGCGTGCCGAGATCGCCGCTTATCTTCAACCCATCCGCGACGACGAAGCCACCGTCGCCGAGTTTGCCGAGCGCATAGACGAGTTTATGAAAGGGTGCGATTTTGATGCAAAAGTCGAAACATATGCGCAAAAATTGACTGCGCTCGACGACCCCGCGGAGCTGTCGTGCCTCAAACAGGGTGTGGAAAAATTCAAAGATCTGATCGATCAAAGCGTACGCCTTATGGGCGGATGCCGTATGACGCTTTCAGAGTATCACAACATTCTCGCCGGCGCGGCGGCTGGGGAAAGCATCTCCATGATCCCGCTTTCGGCGGACAGCGTCTTTGTCGGCGAGTCGCGCGAGAGCCGCTACGACAACGTCAAGTATATGTACGTCGTCGGCGCGGTCGCGGGCAAACTCCCGCCCGAACACGGCGAGGGCGGCATATTTGCGACCAAGGAGAGCCGGGAGTGGAGCAAGGCGGGGCTTGACGTGGAGCCGGATACCGCCGCGCAAAACGACTCCGAGAGGCTCAATACTTTGATGTTTATGCTCAAACCCACCGAGCGGCTGACCGTCTCCTATCCCCAATACGCGGGCGACGGCAGCGCCAACGCGCCGTCCGCATTGATGGGGCAGATATCCGAGATGCTGGGCGTATCTGTCGACGCGCAGCGCAGCGTACCGCCGGAGAGCGCGGACGGCTATGCCTATCTGTTCGCCGACGAAGCGGGCGCGCTCAAAGAACTGCTGCTTTACAAAGCGAGGTTGGCGCGAGGAGGGGCGATAGACGGGACGGGCGCATACGACGCGCTGTATGCTATCGCATGCGAGCGCGAGGGCAAGACGAAGGTCGATCTCATGTTGTCCGCAGGGCGCGTCAAACGCAATTTGGACACCTCGGCGGCGGGCGTGGAACCGTGGCGCGGCGGGTACACGAGCGTCAGCCGCTTTGAAAAATACTTCGATTGTCCGTTCAAATATTATATGGATTACGTGCTCGGCGTGCGCAGGAGAGACGAGGCTAAGATGCAGTCGGACGAAACGGGTACGATCATCCATGACGTGTTGGAGCGTTATTTCCGCGATTCCGACTATGATCCGGGCGACAGAGCGGCGATCGCCGCGAGGGCGAACAGGTGCATAGACGCCGCGCTGTCCGAGCCGGAGCATCGCCGGTTGAGCGAGATACCCGAGCTGCGTGGCGCGGTCGCGGAGCTGCGCGGCAGATGCGTGTTTTTGATCGTCACGCTTGTCGAACGCATGAGAAGCAGCGGATTCAAACCGTACGAACTTGAGCGCGCCTTCGGGTTTGACGACAAGACTCCGCCCATCGTCATAGACGCCGGAGGTAAAAAGCTGAAAATACGCGGAGTGATCGACCGCGTCGACCGCTGCGGCGACGACGTCATCGTACTCGACTACAAGTCTGCGGGTACGGTAGAGTTCTCTCTGCCGCAGATCTATTTCGGCGAGAGGATACAGCTGCCGATCTATATGCGCGCGATCGCGGAGGCGGAAAACCTCACTCCCGTCGGGATGTTCTATCTTCCGATGAAAAACGTCTACGTCAAGGACGAAAGCGATGCGACGCGATTCAGATATGTAGGTTTTATCAACACGGATGGAAAAATTCCCGAAGAGTTAGACGTCGGTTTCAAGCAGGACGAACACGTCGGAGATTTGTTTCCGCTCGTCAAGAGCGTGTCCGCGCCCGACAAGGAAGGCGAGATACATCATGTCTACAAGGGCGCTGACGGGCAGGGCGCCGTCGTCGACACGGTGACCTTTGCCAAGATATGCGACTATGCCTACGAACTCGTGCGAAAGGCGGCGGCGGAGATAGACGGAGGATTTATACTGCCTGTCGGCAGAAACTGCGGCTACTGCGACTACTCCCACATCTGCAACAAGGCGCGCGCGGACGCCGAGCGCACGACGTCCAAGGCAAAAAGTTTTGACAGATATAAATATTTTGCGCCGCGCAGGGAGGGGAAAGAATGAGCGTTTGCTGGAACGAAGAACAGCTCGCCGCGATAGGCAGCGTCGACCGCAATACGGTCGTGTCCGCGTCCGCCGGTTCGGGCAAGACGTCGGTGATGATCGAGCGAGTGGTCAGGCTGATAAAGAGCGGCGTTCCCGTCAGGCGCATAGTTATGCTGACATTTTCCAATGCTGTCGCCGCCGAACTGCGCGAACGAATTGCCGCCGAATTGATGAAGGCGATGCGCGAAGAGGGGGCGGACAGGGAAATGATCCGCCGCCAGATCGACGACATTTCGATCGCCGACATAGGTACGGTACACTCGTTTTGCGGCAATTTGATAAAGGAGTTTTTCGAGCAAGCCGGCGTCGACCCGTCCTACGCGATCGTCACCGACGACGAGAAGGAGGCGCTGCTGTCGAGAGCGATAGGAGACGTGTTCGCCGATTACGGCAAGCGTGCGGACGCCGAGATAGAGACTCTTCGCCTGTATTTCGGCGGCGAAAACAAGCTTGCCGATGCGATACGCAAGGTTTTGAGCTATGCGAGCGTTCAGCCCGACCGCGAGCGGTGGTTCAAAACGGCGTGCGGCGGCTATGGCGTCGCGGGCGGCGAGGCGGAGAGCATGCTTGCCGGTCTGCGTGCGCGAGCCGCGAAACTTGCCTCAAAGGCAGAGGAGACGGCGCTGGCGATCGAGACGACGGGCTACGATACGCGCGATCTCGGAATGTACACGACGATGAGCGACGTATGCAAGGCGCTTGCCGGCAGCCGCGGGCTCGACGGGGTGTACGCGCTGCGCGCGTCGTTTTCGGTCAAGGTCAAGCGTTGCGCCAAAAGACCTACACTCGAAGTGTTTCGCGAATATCTCGCTTTGCGCGAGTCGGGCGCGGAATGCGTGTCGCTGTTCAACGCGCTCGTCGACGACGTGTCGGAGTTGACGGCGTGTTCGCCCTCCGAATGGGAAAGGCGCGATTCGACTGCGCGTAAATATACGCTCAAACTGTGCGAGGCGGTCGTGGCGGTTGCCAAAAAATATACCGAATACAAACACGGGGACAATAAATTTGATTTTGACGACCTCGAATATTACGCGATAAAGATTTTGGACGACCCCGAGGCGAGAGAGGAGATACGCTCGCGCTACGACTATGTCTGCATAGACGAATATCAGGACACTAACTATGTGCAGGAACACATTTTGAGCGCGATCGGCAGGGACGGCAACACCTTTATGGTAGGCGACCCCAAGCAGAGCATATACCGCTTTCGTCTGACTGAGATAGGCATCTTTGTCGACAAATTCGACGACTATCTCGCCCACCCCGAAAAGGGCGCCGCGCTCACGCTCAACGGCAACTACCGCAGCGATCCGCGCATACTCGATTTCGTCAACCGTATGTTTTCGCGGCTGATGACCAAGGACAGAGGCGGGATAGACTATGCGGGCACGTCCATGCTGCGCACCGACGCCGAGCCGTGCGACGACGGCGAGGCGGTCGAGATCGCGCTTTTTCCCCGCAAGGAGTCGCGCACCGAGTTTGACTATGTGCCCGACGACGGGATATACAGCGTTGCAGAGGACTGCGCGACGCCAAAGACCGGCGAGACGCGCGCAGAGGCGCTCGGCGTCGCCGCAAAGATCAAGTCTTTCGTCGGCGCGCTCGACATCCCCGTCAAGGGGGCGGGCGGAATGCGTAAGGCGAGGTACGGCGACATTGCCGTGTTGTGCGAAAAGCGCAGCGAAAGAGTGTACGAGATCGCCGAGACGCTCGCGGCGTCGGGTATTCCCATCGACTGCACGATGTTGGAGAAGGAGAGTGAAAGCGAGGCTGTAGAAAGGCTTTTGGATATGTTTGCCGCGATAGACAATCCCCGCCGAGACTTCAATCTGGTGTCGGCGGCGCTGTCGCCGTTCGGCGGTTTCACTCACGAGGAAGCGGCGATGGTGCGCTCAGCTTTCCCTAAGGAGAAATTTTGGTATGAGGCGGCGTACCGCTACCGCGACGGAAAGGAGGATGCGCTCGCCGCAAAGCTTGTCGGTTTCTTTGCGATGTTGGACAAATACAGGACGTTCGCCTGTCAAAACGATGTCGCCGCGCTCGCCGACAAACTTATCGCCGACTATGATTACGACAAGTATGTCGCTGTAGCCGACGGAGAGGACGAGGCGGCGATGCTGACCGTATTCGTCGATTCGCTGAGAGGCAAATCGTACGCCGCGACTTTGCAGAGCGCGCTCGCCTACTTTGACGAGAACTCGCACCGTTCGCCGTCCGTGCAGGGCGCGGCGGATACCGACTGCGTACGCTTTTTGACGGTACACAAAAGCAAGGGCTTGGAGTTTCCGATCGTCTTTTTCGTCTGCTGCGATTCCGGTTACCGTTCCGATGCGTCCGATATCAAACTGGACAGAGACGGCGGCATAGCGCTGCGTTCGCCCGATCCGGTGGGCAGAGTCAAGTACGACACTCTCAAATTTTTGGCGCTCGCTCAAAAGGACGAAAGGGAGAATTTGGAAGAGAAGCTGCGTTTGCAATACGTCGCTTACACTCGTGCAAAAGTGCGTTTGGTGATCACAGGCACCAAAAACAAGAATTTCCCGAATGGCAAGACCGACCGCAAAAGCGCGCTTGCGTGCATCGATGAAGTGTGCAGCCGCGATCGCGGATTTTTGAACAAATACGTCGTCTTGCACGACGACGCCCCGAAGTCGGCGGAGGAGGAGAAAACGGCGGAAAAAGAGTTGTTTTCCGCGCCCGATCCCAACGTGCTGGCGGATATGAGGACATATTTGTGCGCGCGCTATAAGCACGAGGACAGCGCCCGGGTCGCGCTCAAACATACGGTCACGGAACTCAACGCCGCAGAGGACGAGCCGTCCGAGAAGCTGTTCGTCGAGTCGCCTGCGGCTGGCTGGTTCGGCGGAGAAAGCGCAGCTTGCGGGACCGCTTACCACAAGGCGTTGGAGAGGATAGATTACGATCTTTTCGACGTCGGTTCGATAGAGGAGGCGCTCGACGCGATGTACAAGTCCGGACATTTGACGCTTGCCGAGCGCGCCGAGATAGATCCCGAGGTCATCTTAGGCTGTCTGTCGAGCGAGCTTATGGCGACCGCGCGCCGCAATCGCCATCTGCGTGAAAAGCAATTTATGCTCTGTCTGCCTGCGAACAAACTCTTGGACACGTCCGCCGACGACAAAGTACTCGTTCAGGGTACGATCGATCTGATCGTGTTCGACGCCGAACGCGGGCGCACGCTGGTCGTCGACTTCAAAAAGACCAACGCGCCGACCGCCGTCCTCAGGCAGAGATACGCGCGCCAATTGCAGCTTTACGCATACGCGGTCGAGCAGGGTATGGGGCTTAAAGTGGACGAAAAGCTGCTCTATGTGCTGGGACGCAACGAAGTGATCAAACTATGACGGGGACGCGGTGCGCTCTCTTTAAGGTCTCGATCGCGTTTAGTTCGCTTTTCGGATGTCGGCGCGAGGCATATATAATGGAAGAGGCGAACCGTTCAGAATGAACGAGTACTGCCTTTGGCGGGAATGTTTCTTCGCGCATAGAGAAGTCGTACGATATGCTGTAGGAGGAGCATATGCGTCGTCGTACGCGTCGTGGCGACATATATAATATTGAAAAGGAAGGCGCAGCGCGTCGGCGCTCTTTTTTTGTAAAAATGCGGCGGGCGGACGATTAAAATGCTTGCGGAAAGCAATACTCATAGGGACGGCGGGCGCCGGGCGGGGCAGGTACATAAAAGAAAGGAGCAACCGAAATGGAAAATTTTGTTGATCAAGCCGCCGCAGCGATGGCGAAAGCGCTCGACCATGTCGACCCGATCGTCGCGTTCGCGGTATGCGCGGCGCTGTCCGTCGTCGCCCTTGCGGCGCAGCTTTTTGCGGCAAGAAGAGCTTCTGCCGTCGTCGGCGACTGCCGCAGGGTGAAGAGGTTCGTAGTCAAGAGGGGCGAGGTGGTCTCGTCCAACGCGCACCGCTTTTACAAAAAGTGCGTTAGGCGTATGGGGCGCCGGGTGCGCCGCGCGTGGAAGAAACACGCTTTGTGCGGCAGGGAGTATGCGGGCAGCGCGCTGCAATTCGAGGTGGATCGTTACCTCGGCAGAGAGCGCAGGGCGGCGTCCGTCTATCTGCCGTGCGCGGTCGCGGCGGTCGCGTTGCTGCAGACGGTGTTGCTGTGCAAGGGTATGGACAGGATCGTTGCCGTCGCCTATACGTTCGGTGCGGCGGCGGTGTGGGCGGCGCTTGCGCTTCCGGCGGCGGCATATTGTTCATACAGGCGTCGCAGAGCGGCGGTCGCGGCGTCCAAGCTGTCGCAGATAATCCGCGCAAAGGTGACATTGAGACCCGCCGAGGGGAGACTTTTCGTATTGCCGACCGAGATGGGCAAGGCCGAGGTCGTTGCTCCGGCGGCGGGGCGCACGCTCGCAGACGCGGTGGGAGAATACTTGGCTGCCGCGCCCGACAAAGAGGTCGCAAAGGTCGTTTCCGAGGGCATAGAAAAGGCAGGCGTATACGGATGCAAGAGCGCCGAGCAGGCGTCCGCATTGACCGAAGCGCGCGACAAGCTGAAAAAATATACAGCATAGCGGTTGCCAAAATTGTCTTGAAGGTGCTATCATTAAGGTAAACCGCGCCATGGGAGGTACCGCCGATGATAGAGATCTTCAAGACAAACACGGAAGGCAGGCTCGACTCTTTGCCCGAGGAGATCTATTCCGCGCATGATTTTTCTCCCAAGGACTGTTGGATCAATTTGGTCAACCCCAGCGACAAAGAGGTCGCGCTTATCTCCTCGATCGTCGGCGTCGACGAGGACGTGCTCAAGACTCCGCTCGACGATGAGGAGCGTTCGCGTTACGAAAACGAGGACGACTACGGTCTCGTACTCGTCGACATCCCGGTTATAGAGGAGGAGGCGGCGTATTACAGCTACTTCACTATCCCTCTCGGCGCGGTGATCAAGAACGAGTGTATGATCACAGTCTGTCTCAAAGACACGGCGGTGCTGCGCGACTTTGCGAGGGGGCGCATCCGCAACTTTGCGACATTCAAAAAGACGCGCTTTTTGTTCCAGATATTGTACAACCTGGCTACTAAATATCTTGCCTATCTCAAACAGATAGACAAGGCGTCTCAGCGCATCCAAAACGAGCTGCACAAGTCCACCCGCAACAAGGAACTCATCCAAATGCTCGATCTTGAGAACTCGTTGGTCTACTTCTCGACGTCGCTGACGGGCAACGATGCGGTCATCGCGCGCCTGTTGTCGGGCAAAAATCTCGGCAGCATGATCAAGATGTACGAGGAGGACAAAGACTTGCTTGAAGACGTCGCCGTAGAGACAAAGCAGGCTATGGAAATGTGCTCTATCTATCGCGACATCTTGTCGGGGACGATGGACGCCTATGCGTCGGTCATCTCCAACAACCTCAACATCATCATGAAGATATTGACCTCGGTGACGCTTGTCATTTCGGTACCGACGCTGATCGCGTCGTTTTGGGGTATGAACACGGGCGTACCGTTCGAGGGCAAGTCGTGGGGGTTTTGGATCGTGTTGGCGATCAGTGTGGTGATCTCGACGGTACTTGCGCTGTTTTTGCACAAAAAGAAGCTGCTTTGAACTGAGTTAACACGTCGGCGCTGCGGCGCCGATTTTTTGTGTCGGCTCGGGTGTCGGCGCGCATTTTGCGGCTCGTTCGGAGAATGCAAAAAATTTGAAAATCGTAGGCAAAATTGTTTGACATCGCCTTTTCTTAATGATATTATATTTAAGCTGTCGAAAAACAGCGCCCCGTTTGCGGGGGTGTAGCTCAGTTGGCTAGAGCGCCTGCCTTGCAAGCAGGAGGTCAAGGGTTCGACTCCCTTCATCTCCACCAAAACACCCGTATATGGGCTAATAGCTCAGTTGGTTAGAGCACACGCCTGATAAGCGTGAGGTCGGTGGTTCGAGTCCACTTTAGCCCACCAAGGTCTCAGGACCTGCGCACATTGACAACTGCATAGTAGAGTACGAAGTTTCTTGTCGGGAGACCGACGGGGGACGGAGTACAGGTATGATGAAAGACATACCAAAGATTAGCTTAAATATACGAGTGATATGCTTGTATATTACAATAGCTGAGGAATCTAAAAGGTCCGATATAGGATTGACGAAAAAGACGATCAAGCTACAAAGGGCGTAAGGTGGATGCCTTGGCACTAGGCGCCGAAGAAGGACGTGACAAGCTGCGAAAAGCTGCGGGGAGCTGCACATGAGCTTCGATCCGCAGATATCCGAATGAGGGAACTCACCTGTCGCAGGGCAGGTATTGTCAAGTGAATACATAGCTTGGCAAGGGGAACCCGGGGAACTGAAACATCTAAGTACCCGGAGGAAGAGAAAATAAGCAAATGATTCTCCGAGTAGTGGCGAGCGAAAGGGGAAGAGCCCAAACCGCTATATAGTGATATACAGCGGGGTAGAGGACTCCGTACGTTGACGATAGCATAGCCGAACATATTGGAAAAGTGATCAAAGAGGGTGACAATCCCGTAGGCGAAATGCGAAAATAGATAGGAGTATCCGGAGTACCACGGGACACGAGGAATCTTGTGGGAAAATGCGGGGACCATCCCGTAAGGCTAAATACGACCTAGTGACCGATAGCGTATAGTACTGTGAAGGAAAGGTGAAAAGAACCCCGGGAGGGGAGTGAAAGAGAACCTGAAACCTTATGCTTACAAGCAGATACAGCACTACTGAAAGTGTGGTATCGTACTTTTTGTAGAACGGGCCGGCGAGTTACGTTTTGTAGCGAGGTTAAGCGAT